>DATHQA010000409.1:0-6763 GCA_035483375.1 Rhizomicrobium sp.
GACGAAGGGCCTGCGCATATTCGCTAGGCTCAGCCATGTCGGCCATTCCCATGCCGTAACCGCCGCCGCCGCCTCCGCCGCTCGCAAAACCCACCACGGATACCATCGACATTGCAGCCGCGGCCGCCGACATGAACAGAATCTTGCGCATGAATTCTCCCGATTGCCGAATAGGCCCTTCCGCCCTCAAGCCTAACATTGACTCGGGCTCCCGGGGAGGGGACATTTGGTTATGAGTTTGTCGAGCCGGACAGCCACATCAGAAACCGATTTCCGCAGCGTACGGCGTAAGCCCGAAAGCTATGCCAAGCTGCGAAAAGCCGCGCGCAAATTGTTTGTCGAACGCGGCTATCATGCGACACGACCGCAGGACATCGCGCGCGAAGCTGGCCTCGGCCATGGCACGTTCTATCTGCACTTTGCAGACAAGCGCGCATGTTTTCTGGCCTTCGTCGAAGATGCGCGCACAGAGCTTGATGCGTATATTCGCGCGCGCACAAAGCCCGCGGGCTCACTCGAAGACATCATCGCGACGATGCTCAATGCGGTTTACGAATATTCGCAAAGCCATTCCGGTGTGCTCAACGCCGCGATGACGGATGAAGCCGTCATCGATGCCGAAGGCGTGCAGGCCGTGCCGCTGTTGCAGCGTTGGGGCCGCGATTGGGCGGAGATCATTCGCACTGGCGCGCGCGAAGGCATCGTCGCCGAAATCTACAATCCCGATATCATCGGGCAGGCGATTGTCGGCGCGTTGCATCAGGCAGGCAGCGAAAGCTCCGCATCGGGCCGCAGCCGTCCGGAGCTTGTGGATAATCTCACGCGATTTCTCGTGCGCGCTCTGAAGCCCTGATTGACTTTCGCGCAGAACTGACAAATTATCAGTCCATCGCGGCGCACACGAATAAGCGCCGGATCGGAGGACGCCATGGCGAAGCTTTCCTATTCGCGCGATGAGATTCTGGCCGAGCATTCTTATGCAAAGCCGCATGTCGAAGCGGGTTATCGTTTGCATGGCGGGTTCGATGCGGCGGGCCAGTACACCTCGCCACGCACGCTCAATCGCTGGCCCGCAATCCGCGCGTGGCAGGAGGCGTTGAAAACGCGTGGTGCCGATCTCGTCGATGCGTCCCCGCAATTGATGGCGCGCGGAAATTTTCCAAGCGTGGAACAGCAATCCTTTCTGCTTGAGCTTGGTATGGGGCAAATATTGTGGGATGCGCTGACGATCACAGGCGTCATCGAAGCACGCGGCGCACGCCTCACCGAAGCAACCGCGCCGGATTTTCAGAGCATCATCGTCGAGGATATTTCCGAAACGGCTGTCGGCCATCTGAACAAGGGACTGCTCTACGCGCATGGCCTCGATGAAGGCGGCAATGCGGCGAAAGGCGAGGGCGGGCACGACGCGATGTGGTTCGCCGTACGCGATCTTCTGTTCGGTAAGGGCGCTTGGCCTGACCCCATCGTGCCCGAAAGCATTGCGCGGCCGGAACTCGGCCGTCTCATGCCGCAGATCCCGAAGGAATACGAGGATTGGATTCTGCTGCTTATGAACGTTCTCATGATCGAGGAGCGGGCGGAGAATTTCTTCAGTTTCTGCAACAGGGTCATGCGCGCGCCTGAGAATTTCCGTGATCGCCGCGAGGCCGCTCTGCACGCCGCAGAACTCGTCGACCGCATCCGCCAGGATGAAGCCCCGCATGTGGGTTATCTCGTGGCCGTCGTGTCTGAATTGCGCAGTATCACGTTCAAGACCATGGATGGCGGACGCATCGCGGGCCGTGCGATGATCGATCCCATCTGGAACGGCATGGTGCAATGGCACGCCGTCACCAATCTTGATCACGACCGCGCACGTGTACGCGGCGAATTGATCGCCAAGCTTTCGGCGCGGCCTAACGGCGCTGAACTCGTCCACCATTTCGATTCACTCGCTATGAGGCAAGCCGCATGATCAAGGATTTCAAGGGAAAGACCGCTTACATCACGGGCGGAGGCAGTGGTATCGGCCTTTCTATGGCGCGCGCGTTCGGCCGTCAGGGCATGAATGTCGTGCTCGCGGATATCGACAAGGCGGCAGCGGAAGCGGCGGCCGAGCAGCTCACATCCGAGCAGATCAAGGCGAAGGGCGTACACGTCGATGTGGGCGATCGCAATTCAGTGCGGGCGTCCGCGCTCGAAGCGGTGTCTGCGTTCGGCAAGGTGCATGTCGTTTGCAACAATGCGGGCGTTGCGGTTGGCGGCATGTTCGGCATGATGAAGGAACGCGATTGGGATTGGATCATCGATGTCAATCTCAAAGGCGTCGTCTATGGCGCGGAAACCTTCGTGCCACTCATCAAGAGCCACGGCGAAGGCGGCCATATGATAAATACCGCATCCGTCGCGGGCATGATCTCCGGCCCGGGCCTCGAACCCTATTCGGCCACAAAATATGCCGTTGTTGCGATGAGCGAGGGCTCGGCGTTGCAACTCTCGGCGGAGAACATTGGCGTGTCGGTGCTATGCCCCGGTTTCGTCCGCACGCGCATCCATGAAAGCAATCGCGCGCGGCAGGATCGCTATGGCGGCGTCAATGCGGAAATGGATCCCGGTATTGCCGCCACGCGCGATATGGCGTCGCAAGCCGTACTTTCCGGCATCGATCCCGATGTCGTTGGTGCGCGCGTCGTGGAGGCTGTGAAGAAGGGCGAGCTTTACATCTTCACGCATCCGACGATGCGGCCCGTCATCGAGATGCGGCTTGCGGCCATCAAGGCGGGCCTCGATGCGTGCGACAACAGCGAAGTGCTGAAAGGCGTGAAGGATTTCGGCGGCGGCTCCGCATTCCTGTCCGGACAATGATGCGCTGAGGCGGAATGGCGAATACGCAAAAGAATGCGCCGCCTTCCGCACCCGTGCCGTCCGCACGCGCGTTCAACAAGGAATTGGCGCCCGCTTTCATCGATCACGTGTGCATTGCGCATGGCTTCGCGCCGCCGCCTGGATCGCCGGTGGGCGAGGGCATGGGCGCGGGTTTTTCCTATTGCGAGCTTCATTGCGGCTCGGCGGTGACGGCGACACTGCTTGCCGCCTCCAATCCGCTCGGCGAATTTCACGCGCTCGATCCGCGCGGGACCGCGATGGCGCAGGCACGTTCGCTCGCCAAAGCGGGCGGCGTGAAGAACATTTCGTTTCATCAGGTCGGTGTTGAAGAAGCGTTGGGCGCAAATTTCGGGCCGTTCGATTATATCATCGTCAATGGCATTTATACCTGGGTGCCGTTGCGCGAACGCGCGTTGATCCTGTCCTTCGTGCGCAAATTCCTGAAGCCGGGCGGCGCGGTTTATGTGAGCTATAACGCTCGGCCCGGTTGGAACCGCCTCGATCCGTTCCGCCGCTTGTTTCGTGAAGCTTCACGTGGTTTGCGTGCCGACACGGCCGATCAGTTGAAACGTGCTCGGGATATCTATGCACAACTCGCGAGCACGAAAGCGGCAAGCATTCTCGCGACGGGCGTGGACGCGAATGTACTCGCGCAACTCGACACTGCGCCGCTTGAAGCGATTGCCGTCGACTATGCGAACGAATTCGCCGATCCGCTTTATGTGACCGATGTGGCGAGCGATTTTGCAGCCATCGATTGCGTGCTCGCGGGCGCATCCGACATCGCGGAATCGGTGCCGGTTCTCGCGCCGCACGAACCGTTCAAATCTCTGTTCGAGAAAATGCCGACGCAAGTGGGTCGCGAACTCGTGAAGGATTTCCTGCGCGATACGCGCTTGCGCCGCGATGTGTTCGTGCGCGGGGGCAGGCGTCTTGCCGCCGACAATCGCGACATGGTGCTGTCCGGCCTTGCCTTCGCGCTGGAGCAGCCTGCGCCTGCGGTACGCTACAAGATGGCCGTGCCATTCGGAATCATCGAATTCGACAATCCGCATGCGCGCGCGCTGGTCGCGGCACTTGCCGAAAGCCCGCGCACGCTTGGTCAATTGATCGAGGCGGCGCATGCACGTGGCGCGGATGCAGGCGATGTCGTCGCCAATGTGCATGCATTGCTTGTCACGTCGCAGATCAGGCCCGTGCATCGCCCTACACGCGAGGCGGACAAAGGTGCGCACGCGTTACAGGATGCGATCCGCGCGCGTGCCGCGACGGCGGAGGCCATCGGCTATCTGCCGTCCGCGGTCGGCACGGCATTCGCAGTGCCTGTGGCCGATCAAATGTTCATGGCATTGCCCGCGCAAACGCCGGCGGAATCGCTTGCTACCATCGTCACTGAACGCCTAGGCGAGAATGCCGAGATCAATGCGGGCCTCGTGAAAGCGCAACTCGCCCGCCGGGCGCGCGCCTACAAGCGCGTGACGTGCTATTACGCGCCTCTCGGTTTAATGCCTGAAGTTAGTTGAGATCGGATAGCTGTGGCGCCGCGTTTGCCGAATGATCCGGCGCGGACGGCCTGAATGCCTGTGCCGTCTTCTGCGCCAGCATGAGATCATCCGCGTTAAGCTGCGTTCCAAGCGCCTGAATGCGTTCGCGCGAAACGCTGTCACCCTGCGCCGCCGCAATCGCATACCATTTATACGCATCGACAAGGCTTTGCGTCACGCCCGCGCCGCGTTCATACAGCACCGCGAGATTGAACTGCGCATCGACGAAGCCGAGATTGGCCGCCGCTGTGAACCAACGTGCGGCCTGCGCGAAATCCTTCGGCGCACTGCCATTCTGCACATAGGCGAGGCCGAGATTGTACATCGCCTTCACATTGCCTTGTTTGGCGGCGGCTTCATACCAGTGCATTGCCTCGATCGTATCGGCAGGCACACCGAGGCCGCGCTGATAAAGCGTGCCAAGGCGATATTGCGCAATAGATTCACCCTTTGTGGCCGCTTCATGCAGCCAATGTGCGGCAGCGGCCTTGCTCGCTTTGTCGCCGCCGCTTTCGAGATATTGCAGGCCCACGATCATTTGAGCCTTCGCATTGCCTGCGCGCGCAAGTGATGTGAGATGATCGAGCGGCGCTGCATCGCTTTGCGGCTGCGCGACAGCCTGTTCTGGCGCCACGTGAACGGGAGCGGCGTGTTCGACTGTGTGAGCTGTCTGCGCGGCAACCATACGCGCCTTGTGTTTGCGCGATGTCTTTGGCGACGCAACAACAACCGGAGCCGGCGCGATCGCTGGCGCAGCCATGACCGGAGCGGCAGGTTGCGCAACAGGCCAAGACGATGCGGCAGGCGCTTGGGTAGCCGGCGTCGAAACAGCGGGTGTTTGCGCGATAGGCGCAACGGCAACAACCGGCTTCGGCGCAACAACGTGAACGTGACGCACAGCCGTGTGTTTCGCATGCATGGTGGGCGCATGTTTCGTGTGGCTCGCACTCACGAAATATCCTCCCGCCGCGAGCATGAGGATAAGCACCGATCCGCCGCCGAGCAGATAGCGCATGCGGTTCGAGCCGCTATTCTTCTCTTCTTCCATGACAGGCTCGAACGGCATCGCAGCCGCTGCCGAACGGCGCGCCGCGGACAGGAAATCATCGCCGTTCGTCTTCGGTTGTGAAACTGGAATCTCGCGGCTGACCGGCGTCGGCGTGAAATCGACCTTCGGCGCTTCGGCTTCCATCGGCGCGACAGGCGAAACCAGCGATGGGCCCGTGCCCATTTTCGTGGAAGCCATGATCGCTTCGACGGCGGCAAGCCGCGTCTTCGCGTCGAGGATGCCGCCGCGCAATTCCGACGTGATTTCGAGCGCGCGTTTTTCTCCCGCTTCGACACGTGCAGTAAGCGCCTTCACGTCATCGCTGAAAACCTTCACGACATCGGCTTTGTCGCGCTCGATGGCGTTGTAGCGCACTTCCATATCGGCAAGCGCTTTTTCGAAAACACCCATACGCCGGTCGAAACGCGCAATCGCGCCGGAAGTGCCCTTCGAGGCGGGCGCATCGGGCATCACGAGGCGATTGATGATCTCGTTGAGCTGTGTGCGTTCCTGCCTTTTTTTCTGGACGGTGGGCATATTCTGGACCGCAATTTCGCTCGCACCGGGCATCTGTTCGCCATCATCGACAAGCGCAGGCGCTTCCTCGACGGATTCCGCGAAGGTTGCTTCGATAGGCTCTTCTGCAACCGGCTCGAATTGCGTTTCGGCGTCCGGTTCTTTCGCGGCAGGTGCCTCGAAGGTTTCGGCCGGCGCGCTGACGAAGGGATTCAAATCCTCTTCCGGCAGAACCGATTTTGCTTTTCCGAAAGAGTGACGTTCGCCGGCCTGCGCGGCGTCGCCGAACGGATCCATATCGTCTTCGGGGAAAACGGTTTTTCTTGCCGCCAATTCCTTATGCACGACGCCGTTGCCGAACGGATCGAGATCTTCTTCCGGCAGAACGGCTTCATGCTGTGGCGTAGGCGCGAAGGTTTCTTCTGCGTGTTCTTCGACAGCAGGCGCGGACGGCTCGAAAGAAATTTCCTGAATAGGCGTCTCGAACGCGACATCCGTTTCGGCCGCGATTTCGACAGGCTGATGTTCAAGGACTTCTTCTTCTTCAATATCCGGCTGCGCTTCTTCGGTGGGTTCTACGGTTTCTTCCGCAAACGGTTCCTCAGCGAAGGAAGGTTCGGAGAAAATTTCTTCGTCGGGCGCGGTTTCTTCGTGTTGTTCCCGCGCGGCCGTGATTTCCTCATCCGGCAATTGCAGCGCACGCGCAACAGCCGTCAATCCGGCGTTGCCCGCGAAAGGTTCGACGTCTTCCTCCGGCACCGGCTCTTCGGCCACTTCCGCAATCGTG
>DATHQA010000410.1:0-15853 GCA_035483375.1 Rhizomicrobium sp.
TCCAGCTCGATCCGCGTCCGCTGAAAGCCGCATTCGAACAGGCACAGGCCGCACTCGCGCGCGATCAGGCGACGCTGTTCAGCAATCAGAAGGATGCCGCGCGTTACGCAATGCTCGCGACGCAAGGCGCGGCGTCGTCGCAGCAGCGCGATCAATCCGAAGCTGCCGCAAAAGCAATGGCGGCGACGGTGATCTCCGATCAAGCTGCGGTCGATGCGGCGAAGCTCAATATGGTTTATGCGCAAATCCGCTCGCCGGTGGACGGCAAGACGGGACCGATCCTCGTGCAGCCCGGCAATCTCGTGACGGCGGACGCGACGACGCCGCTTGTCGTCATCACGCAAATCCATCCCGTGAAGATTTCGTTCTTCCTGCCGCAAAGCGATCTGCCGCAAATCCAGAGCCAGATGAAAGACGGCAAGCTCAATATCGTCATGTCGGAACACGGTAGCAGCGGAAAGACGCTCAATGCGCCCGTCGATTTCGTCGGCAATGCGGTGGACGACAAGACTGGCACCATCGAATTGCGCGCGACATACGACAATGAGGACAATTTCCTCGTGCCCGGTCAGCTTGTCGATGTGAGCGTTGCCATCACGCAATATCCGCACGCCATCGTCGTACCGCATAACGCGATCAATCTCGGGCCGAACGGCAGCTACCTCTATGTCGTGGGGCCGGACAAGAAGGCCCAGATGCGCGCGGTCTCCGTGCTTTATGACGACGGCGCGAACGCTACACTCAAAAGCGGCGCGAAAGCGGGCGACCGCGTCATTGTCGAAGGTCAGATGCGCGTTGTGCCGGGTGCCACGGTGAGCATCCGCAAGGGCGGCAAACCGAGCGCCGCCGCGCCGCAATGAACATCTCCGAACCTTTCATCCGCCGTCCCGTAATGACGACGCTGCTCATGGCGGCGCTGCTTATCTTCGGTGCATTCGGTTACGCGACCTTGCCGGTCAGCGAATTGCCCAATGTGGATTTCCCGACGATCACGGTTTCGGCAAGCCTGCCCGGCGCCGATCCCCAAACGATGGCGTCCTCTGTCGCGACCCCGCTCGAAAGCCAGTTCTCGACGATTGCGGGCGTGGCTTCGATGACCTCGCAAAGCTCGCAAGGCACGACATCGATCACGATCCAGTTCGATCTTGACCGCAACATCGACGCAGCCGCGCAAGACGTGCAATCGGCGATAGCGGCGGCCGCGCGACAATTGCCGCCGCAATTGCCCGCGCCCCCCACGATGCGCAAAGTCAATCCGTCCGATGCGCCGATCATCTATCTCGCGATGCATTCGGACACGCTGCCGCTCAACGAAGTGGACAAATATGCCGAGACGCTGCTTGCGCGGCAGCTCTCCACGCTGAATGGCGTGGCGCTCGTCAATGTGTTCGGCAGCCAGAAATTTGCCGTGCGTTTGCAAGTCGATCCCGCATCGCTCGCTACGCGCCAGATCGGCATCGATCAGGTCATGAATGCGGTCACGCAGAACAACGTCAACATCGCGACGGGCACGATCAATGGGCCTTCGCAGGCGACGCTCATTCACGTGTCCGGCCAGCTTGAGAATGCCGCGCAATATGCCAATCAGATCATCGCCTATCGCGACGGCGCGCCCGTGCGGTTCAAGGATGTCGGCGTTGCGAGCGATAGCGTCGCGAACAAGCTGACGGCGAGCTGGTACAATGGCAAACGTGCCATCGTGCTCGCGATCCAGCGCCAGCCCGGTTCCAACACGATTGAAGTGGTCAATTCGATCAAGAACGTCATTCCGCGCTTCATGCGGCAATTGCCGAGTTCGGTGAAGCTCGACGTCATCTATGACCGCAGCCAGTCGATCCGCAATTCGGTTTCCGATGTGCAGATGACGCTGCTGCTCGCGGCCGTTCTCGTCGTGGCCGTGATCTTCGCATTCCTACGCACGTTTTCGGCGACGATCATTCCCTCGCTTGCCCTGCCGCTCGCGGTCGTGGGCACTTTCGCGGGCATGTCGTTCTTCGGCTACAATCTCGACAATCTTTCGCTCATGGCGCTCACACTTTCGGTCGGCTTCGTCGTGGACGACGCCATCGTCATGCTCGAGAACATCGTGCGCCATGTCGAAGAAGGCGAGAAACCGTTCGAAGCCGCCGTGCATGGCTCGCGCGAAATCGGCTTCACGATTCTTTCGATGACGATTTCGCTCGCCGCCGTGTTCATTCCCATCGTGTTCATGGGTGGTATTGTCGGCCGTCTGCTGCACGAATTCGCCGTGACCATCGTGCTTGCGATCGTCGTATCGGGCATCGTGTCCGTGACGCTGACACCGATGCTGTGCAGCCGCATCCTCAAAGCGGGCAAGAGCGAGGAGCATGGTGGCTTCTATGAAGTGAGCGAACGCACGTTCAATTACGTGCAGACGCGTTACGAACGCAGCCTGCGCTGGAGCCTGAGGCACAGGCCGCTCATCTTCGTTGTATTTCTGCTGAGTCTCGTCGCGACCGTCGGCCTTTTCATGATCATGAAAGAGGATTTCCTGCCCAGCGAAGATACGGGCCAGATCAACGCCTTTACAGAAGCCGCGGATCGTACGTCGTTCACCCAGATGGTCGCGTATCAGCGGCAATTGGCGGCCATCGTTGCGCAAAATCCGAATATCCAGGCTGTGATGTCTTCGGTCGGGTCGGGCGGCGCACGCACGGGCACAAATACCGGCACGATCTTCATGGGCTTAAAGCCACGCAGCGACCGCGATCAATCGGCCGACCAAATCATTCACGCTCTGCGCCCGAAACTGTCGGGCATTCCCGGCATCGCGGCCTATATGCAGAACCCGCCATCGATCCGTGTGGGCGGCCAGATTTCGAAATCGCAATATCAATACACGTTGCAAGATCTGGATATGAACGAACTCCAGACTTATGCGGTGAAGCTGCAAGCCGCCGTCGCGCAGACGCCGGGCTTTGTCGATGTGACGAGCGATCTCGATCTCGCCGCGCCCTCCGTGAACATCCAGATCGATCGCGACCGCGCAGCTGCATTGGGCGTTTCGCCCGCGGCCATCGAAACGGCGCTCGGCGCGGCCTTCGGTCAGGAACAGATTTCGACGATCTACGGTGCATCCGACGAATATGAAGTGATCTTGGAATTGCTGCCGCAATATCAGAACGATCCGTCCGATGTTTCGCGGCTTTATGTGACGGCTTCGGACGGCACGACGCTTGTGCCGCTCACGGCCGTGACGAAGATCAGTTCAGGCACAATGCCGCTCAGCGTCAATCACCTGAGCCAACTTCCGTCCGTGACGATCTCGTTCAATCTCGAGCAAGGCAAGGCGCTGTCCGATGCGGTGAGTGCCATTCAAGACGTCTCGCGCAGGCTCGATATCCCGCCGACCGTGCAGGGAAGCTTCCAGGGCACGGCGCAGGCGTTCCAAAGCTCGACAAGCAATATGGGCCTGTTGCTCCTTATCGCGATCATCGTCGTCTATATCATCCTCGGTATTCTCTATGAGAGCTTTGTCCATCCGCTGACGATTCTGTCGGGCTTGCCGTCTGCTGCGGTCGGCGCGCTCATCACGCTATGGGTCTTCAGCGTGCCGCTGAGCCTTTATGCGTTTGTCGGCATGATCATGCTTATCGGCATCGTGAAGAAAAACGCGATCATGATGATCGACTTCGCACTTTCCCGTCAGCGCAGCGAACATATCAAGCCGGAAGATGCGATTTTCGAAGCGGCCCTCATCCGTTTCCGCCCGATCATGATGACGACGATGGCGGCCCTCATGGGCACGCTTCCCATCGCAATCGGATTCGGCGCGGGCGCAGAATCGCGCAGGCCGCTAGGTCTCGCAGTCGTCGGCGGCCTCATGCTTTCGCAATTGCTGACGCTCTACATCACGCCCGTGATCTACATCTATCTCGATCACCTGGGCACGCGCGTTTCGAACATGCGGTTTGGTCGCCATGCTCCAGAGGCTTCACCAGCCGAATGACTCTTTGATTTCCGCGCAATCCGGCGCGAACCGTTTCACACTTCGCGGGATTGCGCTTTAGACGGGCTTCGGAAAATTGCCGACCGGAAACGGCTGCTCGTCGCGCACGAATGTGATGTAAGCGAACAATTCCCACAGATATTGCACGAGGCTGAAGCAGAAGCTTTTCAACTCGTCATTCACGCGGCCATTGATGGCGACGATGATGAATTGCAGGAACGCCAGGATGAACAGGATGTTCACAACGAAATACGCAATGACGCCGTAGAGGATCGAATAGAGAAACCGCACGGCCGGAAACGGCGCACGGGGCGCTACCGGAACAGCGAGCGCGGGCTCGGCGCCGGGAGTGGCGTCTGTCATAAATCCCTCCGTTAAACGGCGAGACAGCCCCGCCCTGAGCTCCACGTAGGGTGGATTTGGGGTGTTTCAAGTCCTGGTGCGGCGAAGGGCGTCGAGCGGCCCTGCCAGCAAAAGCCCGGCGAAATAGCCGCCTAGATGGGCCTGCCATGCGATGAGGCGGTATTCCGCGCCCGTGCCGATGCCCGTCAGCCCCGCTATCACATTGAGGATCGACCACAAAATCGTGAACGAGAGAATCTGGCCGGAAAAGATCGGCGCAAGCTTTGGCGAATGCTCGCCATCGGGCCGCGCTGTAAAAATCCGCATGCCCGCCGCCATGAGGCCGGAGATCGCGCCCGATGCGCCGATGACCGGATCGACGGATTCCCAATTGAACGCGAGATGTGCTGCCGCCGCAGCCGCGGCGCACATGAAAAAGAAGACAAGAAACAGCCCCGCCCCGAACCTGCGCGCCACAATCGGCGCGAAGGCGAGCAGCCACAGACAATTGATCGCCAGATGCGCGAAGTCGCCATGCAGGAACACATAGGAGAAGAACGGCACAACGCGCGCGAGCAGACTGCCGGGATCGGCATGATGCACCGCCAGAAAATGCGGCGAGTAGCGTGCAGGGATGAATCCGAATTCCTGGAAGATTGCGCCCGAGACGTTGCTGCCTAGATAAACGCGCGCTGCATGGGCTGCGATGATCGTCACAAGCAGCCAGATCACCACGGCAGGCGCGCGCAGGATGGGCTGATGCGGACGCTGAGGTTCCTGAAGAAAAGCCATGCGCGGGCTTAACGTATTAACGCCGCTTCGACGAGAGGCAAACGATCATTGCCGAAATACATATCCTCACCATTGACGAACATGGTCGGCGAACCATAGCCGCCCCGCGCGATGACTTCTTCCGTATTGCGCTTGAGCCCCTCTTTTATATCCGGCGCTTCGCTGCGGGCGAGGATCGCACGCGCATCGAGATGCACGCGTTCGCAGATCTCGGTTAACACATGCGGCTGACTGATGTCTTTCAGTTCGCCCCAATAGGCTTCGAACGCAGCGCGCGCGAACGGCACGAGCGCGCCCACCTCATCCGCCGCAAGCACGCAACGCATCACGGCGACCGCGCGCACGGGAAAGACGGGCGGCAAGCCGATCCTGATGCCGCAGAACCGCGCCCAGTCCTGAAGATCCTTTGCGTAATACATCGCTTTGCGCGGATCGGGGTTCGCGCGGCGCTCGTAGACATCCTGGTTAACCGCGTTGAAGACGCCGCCGACAAGGATCGGCTTCCACGCGATCTCGGCACCCGTCCGCTCCAACATGGGATGGACGCGCGTGAAGGCGAGATAAGTCCAAGGCGACGAACAATCGAAGAAAAACTCGAGCCGCGCCATGCGATTCTCCGAAAACGACGGTTAAAGGACGTTAGCTTTCTTCGTCCCTCTTTGGAACAGGAGCGGCAAGGATCGCCGCGAAATGAATGGCATGGGGGTTGCTGTTAACGGCACGAGACAAACGGATTTCGACCATGCCCTTTCATGCCAAGCATCTCCGCCTTGCCGCCATCGCTGCGTTGGGCCTTGCCCCGCTCGCCGCGCATGCACAAGTGGCCGCGGGCTCCAGCGACTATAACCATCCGTACGGCATGTCGTCGGATCAGAGCAACGATCCGGTCAATGCGTCGCTGCGCGATTCGAACGGCAACCTCACCGTCGTGAACGGCGTGTTCACGAGCTCGAGCTTCAGCCAGCAATCGGGCGTGCAGCAGGCGGGCATGATCGGCTCGGGCGCGACAGCCTCGGGCGCGGGCTTCGGCGGCGCGACCGCGTTCGGAAGCGGCGTCAGCAGTGGCGGATCGACAAGCATCGGTGGCGTTTCGGCAACCTCCATCGGCAATTCTCTCAATGTCGTGACCATCGGCAACAACAACACCGTGGTCGTCGATTCCAATCAGACAAACAACGGCAATCAAACTGCCAGCGTAAACCTGGACAAATAAGAGTGAAGGAAAGGGAGCCCCTCCCATGACAAAGCGCGGACGTAAATTTCTTGTGAAACCTCTCATCTTTATGGTGGGCGCAGCGATGCTGACGGGTTGTATCACGCCCGTGGCGGACTCCACCGGCCGCTACACCGCACCCATCGGCGGCGCGCCGGTGATCAGCAACGAGACGCCCTACTCGAGCGCGCTTCGCTGCCTTGCCGGTTTCACAAAGGGACATCCGATCCATGTCGCTGTGGGCCAGGTCGCCGATTACACCGGCAAGCTCGAATCCGACAGCAGCGGCCGCAAGATCACGCAAGGTGCCGCACTCATGGCGATGTCCGCGCTTGCCAAAGCAGGCGTGCCGCTTGTGGAGCGTTTCGACACGTCCGTCGCCGAGATGGAACTCAAATACGCGAACAACAAGCTCATCAATGACGGCAAGTCCGAAGGCCCCGGCGATTATCGCAAGATCCTCGCGGGTTCGATTCCGGGCTCCGACTATTACCTCGTCGGCGGCATCACCGAGTTGAACTTCAACATCCGTTCGATCGGCGCCAATGGCGATGGCGGCGGCACGGCGACCAACGCACTGAAGGGCACGGCGGGCGCCAACATGTATGTGATGAATGTCGCGCTCGATATGCGCCTCGTCGATACGAACACGCTCGAGGTCGTGGACGTCATCTCCTACCAGAAACAGATCATCGGCCGTCAGATCCAGGCCGGCGTGTTCGATTTCATGGGCAAGACGTTCTTTGACGCGAGCCTCGGCGAAAGCGCGCTGGAGCCGATCCAGCTTGCGGTACGCTCCGTCGTTGAACGCGCGGTTCTCGAAATGACATCGCGTCTCTATCGCGTGCCCGGCGAAAGCTGCACACAGAGCCTCGGCACATCTGCCGATCCTCTGGCCGACGCGAGCGAACAAACCCAAGCGCCAACCGATGACAGCGTGGCGCCCACGAAATCCGCGAGTGCAGAACCGCAACATCTCGCTGAAGGGGACCGGGCCCCAGCACTTCCCGTAACTGAAGCCACCGCCAACGCACCCACCACTGAGGAGAAGAATGATGAATCTCGCAAAAACACTTATAGCTGGTACAGCGCTGCTGACGCTGACGGCCAGCCTCGCCTTCGCTCAACAGAGTAACAGCGGAAGCGAAATCCTGAACGGCCAGACGGATTTCCATCTGTCGCTGTCGAACATGAATCTCAACGTTCAGGACGTTTCCGGCAATGTCGACGGCCAGTCCGTCGCCGCCGGCAACACGCTCGACGTCACCACGATGGACGACACCACCGTGACGAACGAACAATATGCGTCCAGCGCCATGATCGGCTCCACGCTGAACGCCAGCGTGAAGGACGTCGGCGGCACGGTTTCGCTGACTTCGCAGGCGGTTTGCAACTCCGCCAGCGTCTCCACGGATCCGACCGTGACGAACGTCTACAGCAACCAGGAATGCCAGGCGATCGATCCGTCGTCCTCGCTCAACGCCAACGTCGCCAATATCGGCAATGACGTGAGCCTCGCGAGCACGGCCGTCGGCAACACGTTCGAAGAAGACACGAACGCCGCTTCGATGCCGGTTCAGACCTACCAGATCAACGCGTCGAGCATCAATTCGTCTGTGAACGCCAATGTGAGCAATATCACGGGCAATCTCAGCGTGACCTCGGCCGCGATCGGCAACAGCGCCCAGATCATCCACTATTGATCCGCGCTGGCATTCCCCGGGGCAGAAGGGGAATGCCGCGACTGAAGGAGGGCTTCACGGCCCTCCTTCTTTTTTTGTGCTTTTTTGATCGGCATATAGTTGAACCCAACCATACCCGTCATGGCAGGGCTTGACCCTGCCATCCATCACGCTCGCATCTGCGAGCGCAAGCGACTCTGCTCGACGCGCAGACGCGCGCCGGATGGACGGCCGGATTAAATCCGGCCATGACGGTAGTGTTGGTAAACTTAAACTGATGCAGCTCCGATGAGCCTCGCGCATTCGAGGATTTTTTTCGCCTGCACGAGATGCGGCTGATCGAGCATCTTGCCGTCGAGCGACGCGACGCCTGCGCCCGATGCAAACGCGGCGACGACGCGCGTGGCATGTTCAATATCGGATACGGACGGCGTGAACGCCGCATTGATGATCTCCACCTGATCGGGATGGATCGCGAGCATGCCGGAAAAACCTTCGCGTTGTGCTGCGCGTGCCGTGCTTTCCAGACCGGCAGCATCGCGGAAATCGGCGTGAAGTGTTTCGATCGCTTCGACATTGGCGGCTTTCGCGGCGATGAGGCACAGCGAACGCACCATGCGATAGGTGAAAAGGAATTCGCCATCCTCGCCGCGATTGGTGGCCGCGCCGAGTGCAGCCGCCAAATCCTCCGCGCCCCATGTCATCGCGGCAAGACGCGGCGGCACATCGCGGTAAGAACCAAGCGACAGCGCAGCAATCGGCGTTTCCGTCGCCACCGGCATCACCTTGATCCCACCAAGCGGCAAACCGTGACGTGCTTCAAGTGCGGTGATGTCATTGTCGAGAACATGCAGCACTTCCGGCCCATCCGGTTTCGGCACGACGATGCCCGCCGGTGCGCTTGCGACAATCGCTTCGAGATCGGCGCTGCTATCGGGACTTCCCACGGGATTGATGCGTACCCATAGCGACGGCGCGATTTTCTCTTTCAAATATTCACGTACCAACCCGCGCGCGTGATCGCGTTTGTCCGCCGCAACAGCATCTTCAAGATCGAGGATCAGCGCATCTGCGGGCGATGTTTTCGCTTTTGCGAGTTTCTTCTCGCTGTCGGCGGGCACGAACAGGAAAGAGCGCAGGATCATTTCGGCTTGCGATGCATGAGCGCGGTGCGTTTGCACGATGCCACAACCTCGCCGCGCTGGTTGATCGCGCGATGCAGGAACAGAACGATGCCGTTCTCCGGCCGCGATTTCGATTCGCGAACCTCCAGCACTTCGCTTTCAACATGGATCGTGTCGCCGTGAAAAAGCGGTTTCGGAAATTTCACTTCCTCCATGCCGAGATTGGCGACGGTCGTGCCCAGCGTTGTTTCATGCACCGAAATGCCGATCATGAGACCGAGCGTGAACAGCGAATTGACGATGCGCCGACCGAACTCCGTCGTCTTGCCATATTCCTCATCGAGGTGAAGCTGTGCCGGATTGTGCGTCATCGCGGTGAAGAGGACATTGTCGGTTTCCGTCACCGTGCGGCGGATCGCATGGGCAAATTTTTGGCCGACGCTGAATTCCTCGAAATAAAGACCGGCCATGCGAGACTCCTATTCGACTGCCACAAACGCATCGGTTTTGGAATCGAGAATCTCCAATTGCCCATTGGCGATACCGAAACGCGCGCCGTGCAAAGTGAGTTCGCCCGCCTGCACGCGCTCTGCCACGAACGGAAACGTCATGAGGTTGGCAAGCGATAGCCGCACGCTGTCGCGCTCCATCGCGATATGACGCGCGCCGTGATCGGCAATATGCTCCGAATGCGCGAGCGCGGGCGCAAGCAATTCGATCCAGTGACTGAGGAACGGCACGTCCTTCGCAAGCTTGCCGTTCAGCGCCGCGGCAATACCCCCGCATTGCGCATGCCCCATTACGACGATGTTGCGCACATTCAAACTGAGCACGGCAAACGCAATCGCCGCACTCGTGCCGTGATGCGTCGCATCGGATTCGAAAGGCGGCACAATGGCCGCCACATTGCGCACGACGAACAATTCGCCGGGACTCGCATTGAAAATCGTGGCAGGATCCGCGCGGCTGTCGCTGCATGCGATGACGAGATATTCCGGGCTTTGGCCGCGCTTGGCCAATTCCTCATAATGCGCGCGTTCTTCGGGCCAGCGGCGCGCCTTGAATGCGCGATATCCTGCAAGAAGTCGTTCCATGATGCACTCAGTATGATTTCGGCAGGCCCAGCACATTCTCCGCGATGAACGAGAGAATGAGCTGCTCCGTCACAGGAATGATGCGCGTGAGGATGGATTCGCGGAACAGGCGTTCGACCTGATATTCCTTCGCGTAACCCATGCCGCCATGCGTCATCACGGAACGCGTACACGCGTCAAACGCCGCGCGCGCGCCCAAGAATTTCGCCGCGTTCGCTTCCGCGCCGCAAGGCTGCTTCGCGTCGTAAAGCGAAGCCGCGCGCATGCACATCCACCACGCGGATTCGAGATATGCCCAATTCTCCGCCAGCGGATTCTGGATGCCCTGGTTCTGGCCGATGGGCCGCCCGAACACGACGCGCTCGCGCGCATATTGCGAAGCGCGCCGCAACGCATCGCGGCCCAAACCAATCGCTTCCGCCGAAATGAGAATGCGTTCGGGATTGAGACTGTCGAGAATATAGCGAAAGCCACGCCCCTCTTCGCCGATACGGTCTTCTTCGGGAACGTGAAGATCGTCAATGAACACCGCATTGGAATCCACCGCGTTGCGGCCCATTTTCGGAATACGCCGCACTTCGACCTTCGTGCGGTCGAGATCGGTATAGAACAACGTCATGCCGTCGGTCGGGCGTTTGCCTTCGGCCTTCGGCGTCGTGCGCGCGAGCAGGAGAATTTTATCTGCCACCTGCGCCGATGTCGTCCAGATCTTGCGGCCTTTCACGATGTAGCCGTCATTCGTCCGCCTGGCGAACGTCTCGATACTTGACGTGTCGAGGCCCGCATTCGGCTCCGTCACGCCGAAGCATGCTTTCTCGCGGCCTGCGATGAGCGGCGGCAAGAAACGCGCTTTCTGCGCCTCCGTCCCGTGCAAGACAATCGCATGCGGCCCGAACAAATTGAGATGGATCGAGGACGCGGCCGAAAACCCGCCGCCACGCTGCGTGATCGTATGCATCATGATCGCGGCTTCGGTGACGCCGAGGCCCGCTCCGCCATATTCGGGCGGCATAGCGATGCCAAGCCAGCCGCCATCGGCCATCGCCTTGTGGAATTCGAGAGGGAAGCGTGGGGTCTCGTCGCATTCGGTCCAATATTCGTCGCCGAAACGCTCGCAAATCTTCGCGACCGCCTCTTCGATGGCCCGCTGCTGTTCGGTCAGGGAGATATCCATGGTGTTTTCTTTTTAAATCAACGACTTAGCTTGATTTTATCCCCGTGGGGGTGGCGCGAGACTATAATCAAAACGAAACAAGACGCGAGCCTGCCATGAATAAGCCCGAGAAATATGGCGCAATCTCCCCGATTCACCGCTATAAGTCCGACCACAGGGAGTGGCGAAGCGCTGAAAAGCGAACGCTGTCACGGAGATACATAAAAGCCGATGAGTTCAGATGCGGCAGAAGGGCTCGCATTGGCCGAGCCCGGCATGACGCCCACCGATACGACCGATCCGAACTACTTCCACAAGGTCGTCGATTGCCAATGGGCTTGCCCGGCGCATACGCCGGTGCCGGAGTATATCCGCCTGATCGCGGCCGGGCGGTATTCCGACGCCTATATGATCAACTGGAATTCGAACGTGTTTCCGGGCGTGCTGGGCCGCACCTGCGACCGCCCCTGCGAACCGGCCTGCCGGCGCGGCCGTGTGGAAGAGCAGCCCGTCGCGATTTGCAGGCTGAAGCGTGTGGCTGCCGACAACAAGGACGATATTTCCGCGCGCCTGCCTCGGGCGGCTACGCAGAAAAACGGCAAGCGCATCGCGCTCATCGGCGCGGGGCCCGCTTCGCTCACGGTGGCGCGTGATTTGTTGCCGCTTGGATATCACGTCGTGATTTACGATCAGGACAAGCTCGCGGGCGGCATGATGCGCACGCAGATTCCGAAATTCCGTTTGCCCGAAACCGTGCTCGATGAAGAGTGCGGTTACATTCTCGGTCTCGAGCCGGAAACGCGTTTCGGCGAACGCATCGACAGTCTGAAGTCGTTGCTCGCGGAAAATTACGACGCGATCTTTGTCGGTTGCGGTGCGCCGCGCGGACGCGATCTCGAAATTCCGGGCCGCGCGGAAACCACCGTGAATGTGCATATCGGCATCGATTGGCTTTCGAGCGTTTCGTTCGGCCATACGACGAAGATCGGCAAGCGCGTCATCGTGCTCGGCGGCGGCAACACGGCGATGGATTGCTGCCGCTCCTCGCTTCGGTTGGGGGGCGCCGACATCAAAGTCGTGGTGCGCTCCGGCTTCGAAGAGATGAAAGCCTCGCCTTGGGAAAAAGACGACGCACTAGGCGAAGGCATTCCGATCCACAATTTCATGGTGCCCAAAGAATTCGTGCACGCGAACGGCAAGCTGACCGGCGTGCTGTTCGAAAAAGTGAAGGCCGAGAAGGACGCAAAAGGCCGCCGCAATCTCGTGCCGACCGGCGAGCCCGATGTACTCATGGAATGCGATGACGTGCTTGTCGCCGTGGGTCAGGAAAACGCGTTTCCATGGATCGAGCGCGATGTCGGAATCGAATTCGACCGCTGGGATATGCCCAAGGTTGATCCCGTCACCTATCGCTCGACGAATCCGCGCGTGTTTTTCGGCGGCGATGCGGCGTTCGGGCCGAAGAATATCATCTGGGCGGTGGCGCATGGCCATGAAGCCGCCGTGTCCATCGATCTTGCGTGTAACGGCAAGGACATTTCGGTGCGGCCCTCCCCGCTCGTCAATCTGATGAGCCAGAAGATGGGCATTCACGAATGGTCATACGACAACGACGTGTCGCTCGACCTTCGTTACAAGGTGCCGCACGCACCGAAGGAAATCGCGTTGAAAAGCGTAACCACGGAAGTGGAATTGGGTTTCGACCGGCAGCAGGCATTTCTTGAAGCACAGCGTTGCCTCAATTGCGATGTCGAAACCGTATTCGATCGCGGCCTTTGCATCGAATGCGATGCCTGCGTCGATATCTGCCCGACCGATTGCATCACGTTCACGCCGAACGGCGCGGAAGAAGAATTGCGCCCGCGCCTGACCGCGCCTGCGCTGAACCGTACGCAAGATCTTTATGTTTCAGACGCGCTCAAAACCGGCCGCGTCATGGTAAAGGACGAAGACGTCTGCCTTCATTGCGGGCTGTGCGCGGAACGTTGCCCGACAGGCGCGTGGGACATGAAAAAATTCTATCTCGAAACTGCACAGGCAGGCATCGCATGCCGCAACGCATAAACGCGGTCAACGATTTCGTTGTCAAATTCGCCAACGTCAACGGCTCGGGCTCGGCGAGCGCGAACGAATTGTTCGCCAAATGCATTCTGCGCATGGGCGTGGCCTTGGCATCGCGCAACATTTTCCCGTCGAACATTCAGGGCCTGCCGACTTGGTACGAAGTACGCGTGTCAGGCGAAGGCTGGCTTGGGCGGCGCGGCGGTGTGGATCTCATGGTCGCAATGAACCCGCAGACCTGGGACAAGGACGTCGCCTCCATCGATGCGGGCGGCTATCTGCTCTACGATTCCACGAAGCCATTACCGCCGTCGAAATTCCGCGAGGATGTCAATCTCATCGGCGTGCCGTTAACCGATATCTGCAATCGCACTTACAGCGATCCGCGCCAGCGCCAGCTGTTCAAGAACATCATCTATGTCGGCGCGCTTTCGGCGTTGCTCGAGATCGATACCGATGTCGTCGAGAAATTGCTCAGCGAGCAATTCAAGAAACGGCCCGAACTCATCACGTCGAACGTGAAGGCGTTCCGGCTCGGTTATGACTATGCGAGGGAAAATCTCGCAGGCGCTTGCGGCTTGAAAGTTCAACATGCCGGCGGCGTCGGCAATCGCATCTTCATCGCGGGTAATGACGCGGCAGGATTGGGCGCGGTCTATGGCGGCGCAACCGTCTGCGCGTGGTACCCGATCACACCATCCACTTCGCTTGCCGAAGCGTTTACGAAGCACTGCAAGAAATTCCGCGTCGATCCCGAAATGAAGAAGAACAATTTCGCGATCGTGCAGGCCGAGGATGAGATCGCGGCCATCGGCATCGTCATCGGCGCGGGCTGGAACGGCGCGCGCAGCTTCACCGCCACATCCGGCCCGGGTATTTCGCTCATGCAGGAATTTTTCGGACTTGCTTACTTCGCCGAAATCCCCGCCGTGATCTTCGATATCCAGCGCGGCGGCCCTTCGACGGGCATGCCGACGCGCACGCAGCAATCCGATGTTCTGCTTTGCGCTTATGCGAGCCATGGCGATACGAAACATGTGTTGCTGTTCCCGAAAGATCCCGGCGAATCCTTTGAAATGGCCGCGCACTCTTTCGATCTCGCCGAACGTCTGCAAACGCCCATCTTCGTGATGATGGATCTCGACATCGGCATGAATGATTGGTTGTGCGAACCGCTCAAATGGGACGATGCGCGCCGTTACGATCGCGGCAAGGTCATGACGTACGAAGAACTCGAAGCAGGCAAGAATTTCGGCCGCTATCTCGATGTCGATGGCGATGGCATTCCCTATCGCAGCCTGCCCGCGACGCATCCCACACGCGGCGCTTTCTTCACGCGCGGCACAAGCCGCGACCGCTATGCCAAATATAGCGAGGAAGGCTCCGTTTACGTCGATAATATGCAGCGGCTTCTGCGCAAATTCGAAACCGCAAAGACCATCACGCCGAAGCCCATCCTGCGCCGCGCGCGCGAGAAGACGCGTTACGGCGCGATCTATTACGGCTCGACTTCGCCCGCGATGGACGAAGCGCTGGCGGCACTCGACGCCAAGGGCATGCATCTCGACACGTTGCGCGTGCGCGCGTTTCCGTTCTCAGACGAAGTCGTCGATTTCATCCATGCGCATGATCAGGTGTTTCTCGTCGAGCAGAATCGCGACGCGCAATTGCAGAAGCTCATCGTCAACGAATGCGGCATCGATCCGGCGCGCTTCATCTCCATTCTTCATTATGACGGCACGCCGATCACGGCACGGTTCATCACAAGCGCCATCGCCGAGCGCATGAACCTGGCAAGCCGCAAGGAGGCCGCGGAATGACATACATCACAAAGCCCAAGCTGCATCACCCAGGGTTGAAGCCCAATGCGCTCGGTCTCACGCATCGCGATTACGAAGGTTCGGTCTCCACGCTGTGCGCGGGCTGCGGCCACGATTCCATCAGCGCCGCGCTGATTCAGGCGTGTTACGAACTCAATATCGAGCCGCACCGCGTGGCGAAACTTTCGGGCATCGGCTGTTCGTCGAAAACGCCGGATTATCTGCTCGGCCAAAGCCATGGCTTCAACAGCGTGCATGGCCGTATGCCGAGCGTGCTGACGGGCGCGAATCTCGCCAATCGCGAACTCATCTATTTCGGCATTTCGGGTGACGGCGATTCCGCGTCCATCGGCCTTGGTCAATTCGCCCATGCCGTGCGGCGCGGCGTGGACATGGTCTATATCTGCGAGAACAATGGCGTATACGGATTGACCAAGGGTCAGTTCTCCGCGACCGCCGATCAGGGTTCGAAAAGCAAGGCGGGCGGCCTCAATACGGATTCGCCGATCGATCTTGTGAGCATGGCGCTTGTGCTCGGCGCGAGTTTCGTGGCGCGCAGCTTCTCCGGCGACAAGAAACAGCTCGTGCCCCTGCTGAAGGCG
>DATHQA010000411.1:0-2737 GCA_035483375.1 Rhizomicrobium sp.
AAGATCGGCAAGGAGTTCGGCGTCACCGACGACGACATCCAGGCGATGATGGCCGAGACCGAGGGCAAATCGTCAAAACTCGAGCCGCTGGCGAAAGTCATCCTGCGCGGCGCGCGCGAGATGGTGCGCGAGCTTGCGATGTCGGAAGCGACCTTTGCCGAGATCAAAGAAAAACTTTCCGACGAGCACATGGTCGATCTCGTGCTCACCATCGCCTTCTACTGCGCCGTGGTGCGCGTGCTCGCCACCATGAAGATGGACAACGAGCCATACTATAAAGAAGTCCTGCAGCAGTACCCGATCCCGGGAGTGAACTGAGATGCGGCTGAAAGACAAGATCGCCATCGTCGTCGGCGCCGGCCAGAGCCCCGGCGAAGGCATGGGCAACGGCCGCGCCACCGCGCTGACCTTTGCGCGCGAAGGCGCGAAGGTGCTATGCGTCGATCACAACCTCGCTTCGGCCCAGGAAACCGTCGACATGATCGCCGCCAAGGGCGGCACAGCGGCGGCCAGCAAAGCCGACGTCACCAAGGATGCCGAGATCAAGGCGATGGTCGTGGACGCGATGAACCGCTGGGGCCGCATCGACATCCTGCACAACAATGTCGGCGTCAGCCTTTCCGGCGGCGATGCCGAGCTGCTCGCGATCACGGAAGAGGCGTTCGACCGCTGCGTCGCGATCAATCTCAAGAGCTGCATTCTCGCCGCCAAGCACGTGATCCCGATCATGCGACAACAAGGAAGCGGCGCCATCGTCAATATCTCGTCGATGGCCGCGATCACGACCTATCCTTATGTCGCCTACAAGGCGACCAAGTCGGCGATGATCGCCTTCACCGAGCAGCTCGCCTACCAGAACGCCGAATACGGCATCCGCGCCAACGTCATCCTGCCGGGATTGATGGACACGCCGATGGCGGTCGACACCCGCGCCCGCGAATTCGGCAAAACCCGCGCCGAGGTCGCCGCCGAGCGCGACAGCAAGGTGCCGCTGCGCCGGAAGATGGGCACCGGCTGGGACGTCGCCAACGCCGCGTTGTTCCTGGCATCGGATGAAGCCGGTTTCATCTCCGGCGTGACGCTGCCGGTGGATGGCGGGTCGAGCGTAAGGCGGGGATAGGCTTGCGGCGGCGTCAGTTCGGTATGGTGAGGTGGCGCCTTTCACCTTTCGAGACGCAGCGAACACGCCGCTTCTCGGGACGGGGAATAGAGCCGGCTACGATTGCCGCAAGACGCCCCTACGTGCCGTCCACGGCACATGCGGCATTCTACAGTGCAAGGGTGGTTCCGCACGAAATGTCAAAACGGGTGCAGCAATGCCTTACATCGCCAAGACGCCGAAACCGCCTTACTACGCAGTCGTTTTTACATCAATCAATGCCGACGTGGATCATACCGAACACACGGAGATGTATAAACGAATGGTCGAAATTGCCGAGAGCTATGAAGGGTACATCGGCATTGAGCCCGCCCGAAATCCAGATGGATCCGGAGTCGCTGTCATCTACTGGAAGGATCTTGCGACGATCCAGGCTTTCGCACGGCATCCCAAACACGTTGTCGCGAAAAAGAAGGGCCGAGAGATTTGGTACACCAACTACTTGATCCGCATCTGCAAGGTTGAGCGCGACTACGGACGGCCGGAAGAATCGGATGGCTGAATCACAACACCGAAAGGAGTCGTGTCATGCAATCCCAGCAAGCGCCATCGGATTTATTTTCGAAATCGATATCGATATCGACAATATCGAAGCGCGCCGCGATTTTGAATCGCATTTTAACCGCAGACCGTATATATTGCGCCGATGTCGCGCATATTATCCGTATCGAGCACAATTCTCCTGTTGCTGCTACCAGCGATCGCGTTCGGCGCGTCCGCTCACAAGCGGCGCGTCTGGCATGGCTATGGCTTCCTGCCCGGTTATCATCAGCCGCCCAACAACAGCGTTCCGGTTTTTGCGTCAAAGGGATCAATCCGCGGCACGCCCGACTATACCCCAAGTTACTGGTATAATGGCGCGCGGTACTATTACGGCGATCCCCGGTTTTTCCACGGACGCTATAACGGCGGTAGCTTCGGCCCGTGCTGGACTTGGACTCCGATCGGGTTGATGTGGAATTGTGGGTAGAAGCCCACGCAAAGCGCAACTGCGGATTGGCGCAGCGTAACCCCACCCTGACTCTGATGCGTCGTTCCCTGGAACGCGCATATGCGCATCATGGATGCGCCCCCCGAACCCACCACGTCATTGCGAGCGAAGCGAAGCAATCCACTCTTTCTGCGCGGATGGATGGATTGCTTCGCTTTACTCGCAATGACGGCGGAATCCTGCCCGGGCGATGCGCGCGCTCAGCCTAATTCCTTGAACCAGATCAACGCGATTCGACCTGTCCGGTCCCTCGCGAAAAATATTTCGCTGTGGCGCGCGCCCAAAATCGCCTCACTTTCAATTTCTGAATTTCAGAATTTTACTTGACCGCGAGGTGGAATCAGGAATAGAAGCGAATCATCCTGTCCCGAAAGAGGGGCGTTTCGCGATCGTCACGGACGTTGGGGCGGGATGCGGTGGACGCGGCAGTGTCAAGAGACGAATGACACTGAACCCGCCTTCGTTGGAGCTTCGGCGGAACGGTACCAAAACCGTCGGGTGGCTTTTTCGAAAGGTGGTGCGCGGACGGCGAAGGCGTGTGGTCCTGGTGCCCCGACGCTGGCATCAAGTTGGCGGAAGCAATTCCG
>DATHQA010000412.1:0-3051 GCA_035483375.1 Rhizomicrobium sp.
CGCGAATATTGTTCGATAATCTGCCGGATAAAGAATTGCGCTGAGGCTTCCGTCACCGATAGCCGCCGTGAATTGGTTTTCTTCAAACGGGAGCGACAACCAATCGCCGCAATGGGCTTTGCGCGTTTGCGTATCGCCGGGCCAGACATTGGCGATCATCGAGGCGTTGCGGTCAATCGCCGTGACATGCGCGCCGATATCGGCAAGTTCACGCGTCACGCCGAGAAGCAAGACGCGATCTGCGTGGCCTGTAATTGCGTTTTGAAAAGCCGCAACGACATCCGCATCGGGACGCAATGGCGGTTTAATCTGCGCCCAGCGGCGGTGATAGTCGTTCCAGTGACTATTCCCCGCCATCGCAAACGGACGGATCAGTTATCGAGGAACGAGCGCAGTTTGCGCGAGCGCGACGGATGCTTGAGCTTGCGCAGCGCTTTGGCCTCGATCTGGCGGATACGTTCGCGCGTGACCGAGAATTGCTGGCCCACTTCTTCGAGCGTGTGATCGGTGTTCATGCCGATGCCGAAGCGCATGCGCAGCACGCGTTCTTCGCGCGGCGTCAGCGTCGCGAGCACGCGCGTGGTGGTTTCGCGCAAATTGGCCTGGATCGCCGCATCGATGGGCAGAACCGCGTTCTTGTCCTCGATGAAATCGCCGAGATGCGAATCTTCCTCATCGCCGATGGGCGTTTCGAGGGAGATCGGCTCTTTGGCGATCTTCAACACCTTGCGCACTTTTTCGAGCGGCATGGCCAAACGTTCAGCCAATTCTTCCGGCGTCGGTTCGCGCCCAAGCTCCTGCACCAGTTGGCGGCTCGTGCGCACCAGCTTGTTGATCGTCTCGATCATGTGCACGGGGATACGGATCGTGCGCGCCTGGTCGGCGATCGAACGTGTGATCGCCTGCCTGATCCACCATGTCGCGTAGGTCGAGAATTTGTAGCCGCGGCGATATTCGAATTTATCGACCGCCTTCATCAATCCGATATTGCCTTCCTGAATGAGATCGAGGAACTGCAAACCGCGATTGGTGTATTTCTTCGCAATAGAAATCACGAGGCGCAAATTCGCCTCGATCATTTCCTTCTTCGCCTGGCCGCTTTCGCGCTCGCCCTTTTGCACCGTGTGCACGATGCGGCGGAATTCGACGATGGACTGGCGCATCTCCTGCGCAAGCGTCTGGATCTCGTCGCGATGCTGTTTGATGCGATCGCGTTCCTCAGCGACGAATTCCTTCCAGCCGAAACCGGAAAGCCGGCCCACGCGTCGCGCCCAATTGGGATCGAGTTCATGCGTGAAATGCTGCTTGAGGAAATCGCCGCGATCCACGCCATGCGCTTCGGCAAGGCGCAGCAAACGGCCTTCAAGGCTCACAAGCCTGCGATTGATGCCGTACATCTGATCGACAAGCGCTTCGATGCGGTTGTTGTTGAGCTTGAGGCCCTTGACGAGATCGACGGTCTCGCTGCGCAGCTTCTTGAAGCGGCGTTCCTGGCCCGTCGAAAGCTCGTCGGCACCAAGCGCTGCTTCGACGCTCGCGTCCTGCAATTTGCCGAGCTTCTTATAAAGCCCCGCAATCTGGTCGAGCGTTTCGAGTACTTGCGGCTTCAGCGCCGATTCCATCGCCGAAAGCGAAAGGCTGCCTTCGTCGTCGAAATCGTCGGCTTCGCTTGCGGCATCGGCCGCGGCGGCGGCCTCGCCGGGATCGAGTTCTTCGTCGCCTTCCGCGCGCGGCTTGGGCTCCGGCTTGCGTGCAATCCCGGCCGATCCGTTCAAGCCGCTGCCATTCAGCATCGCAGGCGGCGGGGGGGGCGGTGTTGGAGGAACGGGAGCGGGTGCAGGCGCACCGTCTTCACCCGTGACGGCGGCCGCAGCGGCCTGACCATCCGGCCCGCCGCCATACATCGCTTCGAGATCGATGATGTCGCGAAGGAGAACCTTTCCTTCGTTCAGCTCATCGCGCCAGATCGTGAGCGCTTCGAAGGTCAGCGGGCTTTCGCACAGCGCGCCGATCATGAGTTCGCGGCCTGCCTCGATGCGCTTGGCAATCGCAATTTCGCCTTCGCGGCTCAGCAATTCCACCGAACCCATTTCGCGCAGATACATGCGCACGGGATCGTCGGTGCGGTCGTAAGGCTCTTCCTCGCCGTCGGCCTTCGCGACGACGGCCTTGCCGGTCGCGACGGCGGGCACTTCGGCCTGCTCGTCCTGCTCTTCGCTTTCGATGACGTTGATGCCCATTTCATTGAGCATCACCATCGTGTCCTCGATCTGCTCGGAGGACGTCTTGTCGGAGGGCAGAACCTTGTTCAGCTCGTCATAGGTGACGTAGCCGCGCTGCTTGGCGCGCGTGACCATCTTGCGCACCGCGACATCGGACATGTCGAGCAGCGGCGAATCGGCATCGGGCTGTGGCTGGCCGGGTTCGGGCGTACCGGGTTTCGCGACGGCGGCCTTGAGCAGCGGCTTGGGCTGAAGCTTCGCGGCATCGGTGGGCGCCTTGGCGGCCACAGGCGCGGCCGCCGGAGCCGCCACAGGCTTCGCGACGGCAACTTTTGCGTCGGCGGGTTTCGTCTCGACCTTGGGTTTAGGGGCGGCAGCGGTTTTTGAGGGCACAGGAGCTTTCGAAGCAGGTTTGGCTGGCATCGTGGTGGATTTCAGCTCGACCTTGGGTTTAGGGGCAGATTTATGCGCTTCCGGCTTCGCGGTTTTTGTCGCGACCGGTTTCTTCGCGGCGGCCATGGGCTTTGCCGGCTTGGGCGCGGGCTTTGCCGATTTCTTAGGAGGTACTGATTTCGTCGCCACTAGTCTTAAGTCTTCCGTCCTGAATTCTTTCGTCTGCCAGATGAAACGCGCGAACCGGCTTTATCACTCGCCGGCGGGGCGCCCTAGAAGGCGGCGCGCCGCGTTCCAGTTTTCCTCGGTCGCTTCGGTCTTGAAACGCTTAACCGCCCGCGCTCTTTCCGGATCGCGTTCGGCCATATCCCGCAATTGGGCGGCGGCGCCAAGAAACCTGGCCTCGATGTCCTCGGCATGGGTGTCTTCCCGTTCA
>DATHQA010000413.1:0-3008 GCA_035483375.1 Rhizomicrobium sp.
TCAACAGGCACGGCAGACCGAAGCACCCGCTCGATCTCGCCCAACATCGTTGCATTTCCTACAGCTACACAATGGCCAGCGAGGTCTGGCGCTTCACGAAGGGCAGCAGATCCGCAAGCGTAAGGCCCTCAGGTCCCCTACGCGTCAACAATGGCGATGCGATGATGCCCTTCCTAATCGCGGGGACAGGCATCGGGATGCTGCCGGAATTTTTTCTGCGCGAAGCACTCCAATCCAATCTGCTCGAAAGGTTGCTGCCAGATTGGTCTATCCCGCTTGGTGCGGTTTACTGGGTCACGCCGCCCGAGGGACCACTAACAAAGCGCGTCGAGGTCCTCGGAGATTTTTTGACCGAGAAGTTCGCTCAAAATGATCTCGGTGTGCTTCGCAAGGCAGACGTGCCCCTTTGGCCTCAGGTCGCCCAAGGTACGTCCTCCGCAGCACGCCGGATGACCTCACGAATCGGTAGCCATGCAAGCAGACGCCAAGTCTGACTCGGCTGACTTTTTAGTTTTGATGCGCTGCGATAAGAAATCGGATAATTTTTGGCCCTTATACCGACTAGGGCTAGAGCGCGAACGAAACAGGAAAAATTAGGGGTACCGATGGGGTCCGTTTGACAATGTCAAAAATAAATACAAGCAATATCAAATAGATAGGTGCCTAATGCTGCTTCTGATCGATAACTACGACAGCTTCACCTACAACCTCTTCCATTATCTGGGAGAGTTGGGGGCCGACATCGTCGTCAAGCGCAATGACGAGATTTCGGCGCAGCAAGCGCTCAACATGGGCGCGGATGCGATCATCCTGTCGCCCGGCCCATGCACGCCCAATGAAGCCGGCATCTGCCTCGATGTGATCCGGGATGCAGGCGGGCGCGTGCCGATTCTTGGCGTGTGCCTCGGCCATCAGGCGATCGGTCAGGTCTATGGGGGCAAAGTCGTGCGCGCGCCCGAGCCGATGCACGGCAAACTCTCGCGCATCCATCACACGGGCAAGGGCGTGTTCCGTGGCCTCAACAATGATTTCGAGGCGACGCGCTATCATTCTCTCACCATCGCACCGGAAACGCTGCCCGCTTCGCTCGAAGTGACGGCCACGACATCCGATGGCGTCATCATGGGCGTGATGCACAAGAGCCATCCCGTGCATGGCGTGCAATTCCATCCCGAAAGCATCGCGTCGGAGAATGGCCACGCGCTGCTGCAGAATTTCCTCACGCTGGCGCGCGAGCGCGTGCCCGCATGAAGCCTGACGAGCAATTCCTGCCACTGCTCAAACGCGTGGCAAACGGCGAAACGCTGGGCGGCGAAGACTCCATGCGCGCCTTCAGCGCCATCATGACGGGCGAAGTAAGCGAGATCCGCATCGCTTCGTTCCTCACGGCACTTGCCATGCGCAAGCCCACGATTGCCGAAATCGCGGGCGCGGTGGAAGCGATGCGCTCGCATATGCGCGCGATCCGTGCGCCCGCAGGCGCCATCGATATGTGCGGCACGGGCGGCGACGGCCATGGCACATTGAATGTCTCAACCGCCGCGACGTTTGTTGTTGCCGGATGCGGCGTGCCTGTGGCCAAACACGGCAATCGCAACATGTCGTCGAAAACGGGCGCAGCCGATGTGCTCGAAGCGCTCAATGTGAAAGTCGATGTGCCGCCAAACGTCGCCGAAGCATGCTTGCGTGAGGCGCATCTGTGCTTCCTGTTCGCGCAGATCTATCACCCGGCGGTGAAGCATGTCGCCAATGTGCGCCGCACGCTGGGCTTCCGCACGATCTTCAATCTGCTTGGACCGCTGTGCAATCCTGCGGGCGTGAAGCGGCAATTGCTCGGCGTGTTCCAGAGCGACTGGATGGTGCCTGTGGCGTCGGTGCTCGATCTTATGGGCGCGGAGAAAGCGTGGATCGTGCATGGCGCGGACGGCATGGACGAAATGACGACGACAGCCGCGACGGCGGTATCCATTCTCGATCGCGGACGCATCACGCAACGCATGGTGCGGCCAACCGATGTCGGTTTGCCGACTGCGACGCTCGAAGATCTCAAAGGCGGCACGGCGGATGAAAACGCGGATGCGATCCGCAAATTGCTGGGCGGCCGCGCGGGCTCATTCCGCGATATCGTGCTGCTCAATGCAGCAGCTGCGCTTGTCGTGGCGGATCGTGTGGGCGATCTGCGCGACGGGCTTGCGGTGGCGGCAGATTCCATCGACAGCGGGCGCGCACGGCGCTCGCTCGAAGCGCTCATCGATGCCTCGCGGAGTGCGGCGTGAGCGTGCTCGACGACATCGCGCAATATAAACGCCGCGAGATCGCGGAGGCGAAAGCGAAGCTGCCGCTTGCCGATCTCGAAACGCTCGCGCGCATGGCGCCTGCTCCGCGTGGTTTCCGCAACGCGCTTATGGAAAAACACGCGCTTGGCGAGACCGGTCTCATTGCGGAGATCAAAAAGGCAAGTCCATCGAAAGGCCTCATCCGCGCGGATTTCAATGTGCCCAAGCTTGCGCACGCATACGAGCAAGGCGGTGCGGCATGCCTTTCCGTGCTCACCGATACGCCTTCGTTCCAGGGCGCGCCCGTCTATCTCGCGCAAGCGCGGGAGGCGACGAAACTGCCCGTGTTGCGCAAGGACTTCATGTTCGAGCCCTATCAAGTAATCGAAGCACGCGCCTGGAGTGCGGATTGTATTCTTATCATCATGGCGAGCGTCGCCGATGCCGAAGCGCACGAATTGCTCGCGGCTGCGCGCGCATGGAACATGGACGCGATTGTCGAAGTGCATAACGAAGCCGAGCTCGACCGTGCGTTGAAGCTCGATGCGAACATGATCGGCATCAACAATCGCGATCTCAAAACCTTCGTGACGGATACGGGCGTGACCAAGCGCCTCGCGCCGCGCGTTCCGAAGGATCGTCTTGTCATCGCGGAAAGCGGGCTTTCCACGCGCGCCGATCTGGACGATCTCGCAAGCATCGGTGTCACGACATTCCTCATCGGCGAAAGCC
>DATHQA010000414.1:0-7332 GCA_035483375.1 Rhizomicrobium sp.
TCACGGGCAAGGAGATGTGCCCGAGTTTCGCCACCCTGATGGGTACGACAGCCACGACGGGCGCCGGCCAGTAGATCACTCTGCCTTCGCAGTGGTCCTGCGACAGCAGGTTAATCTTGTGCGCTCCGAAATCGAGTTCGACGTCGTATTGTTTGAGGATGTTGGGCCCGATCAGGCCCGCGATCTTGTCACCGAAATTATTGTTGGTAACGACGAATACGGTTTTGTGCGAAACAAGCTGGCCCAGCGTGAAATCCGGAACGGTCGCAAGCATGTCCGCACTTCCGCCCGTGACATCGACTTCGGAAAACCCGCGATGGACAGGCGTGATGCCGAGTTCGGCGGCGGTGTCGGGCGTGATTTCGGAAAACGCGCCGCCCGAATCCACGATCATGTATTTCGGTTTGCCGTTCAACGTAACCGGCGCTACAAGCGCATCGTCGCTTGGCGCCATGTCGATAGACGCAACGATCTGCAGCGGCTTGCAATCTTCGGCTTGCGCGGCCTGAAACGCGCAACCGCTTGCCGACAACGCGAAGAATAAAACGCCGCGAATATTTGCCATTGTTTCCCCGCCAGGTATTTCCGAAATAGATAGCAGAGCAGGCGATGCAATCAATGCGTGCTATTTGCCGCGCCAGATGGGTTTGCCTGAGCCCGGAAGGCCGAGGCGCGGCCATTTTTCCGTGACCGTGCGCACGACATCTTCGTCCATACGGATTTCGCGGCCCCATTCGCGCTTGGTTTCGGGCGGCCATTTGTTCGTGGCGTCGAGGCCGATCTTGGAGCCGAGGCCGGATTCCACGCTCGCGAAATCGAGATAGTCGATAGGCGTGCTTTCAATGAGGGTGATGTCGCGTGCGGGATCCATGCGCGTGGACACGGCCCACATGACATCTTTCCAATTGCGCGCGTCGATGTCGTCGTCCACGACGATGACCCATTTCGTGTACATGAACTGGCGCAGGTAAGACCACACCGCCATCATCACGCGCTTGGCATGACCGGGATAGGCCTTCTTGATGCTCACAACCGCGATACGATAGGAACATCCTTCCGGCGGCAGATAGAAATCCACGATCTCCGGGAATTGCTGCTGCAATAGCGGAATGAACACTTCATTGAGCGCTTCGCCGAGGATGGAGGGTTCGTCGGGCGGGCGGCCCGTGAACGTGGACAGATAAATCGGATCGCGCCGCATCGTGATTGCGGTCACGGTGAAGACGGGAAACTGCTCGACCGAATTGTAATAGCCCGTGTGATCGCCATACGGTCCTTCGTCGCGATAATCTTCGAGCGAGACTTCGCCTTCGATGACGATCTCGGCTTCCGCGGGCACCTTGAGCGGCTGCGAAACGCAATCGGCAAGCTCTACGCGATGGCCGCGCAAAAGCCCCGCGAATTGATATTCGGACAGCGTGTCGGGCACGGGCGTGACGGCGGCGAGGATCGTGCCGGGATCCGCACCGATCACGCAGGCCGCGGGCAAGGGCGCCGTCTTCTCCTTTATCCAGCGCGCGTGATGCTGCGCGCCGCCGCGATGCTTGAGCCAGCGCATGAGCGTCTTGTCGCGGCCGATCACCTGCATGCGGTATATGCCGAGATTATAATTGTCCTCGCGCGCTTCGCCGGGACCTTTCGTGACGACGAGCGGCCAGGTGATGAGCGGCGCGGGCTCGCCGGGCCAGCAAGTCTGCACGGGCAGGCGCGAAAGATCGATGTCGCCGCCGCGCCACACGATCTCCTGGCATGCGGGTCTGCTCACATTCTTCGGCGTCATCGAAAGCACGGTGCGCGCAAGCGGCAGCAATTCCATCGCCTCGCGAAACCCGCGCGGCGGTTCGGGCTGGCGCAGCATCGCGAGCATCTCGCCCACTTCGCGCAGCGATTTCGCATCGGTGCGCTCGACGCCGCCCATCGTCACGCCGCGCGCGACGCGCTTCACCGTACCGAACAGGTTGACGAGCACGGGAATGTCGCTTGGCGTTCCATCGGCTTTGAGCGGCCGCTCGAAAATCACGGCGGGACCATCTTCCGCAAGCAGCCGCGTCTGGATTTCCGTCATCTCGAGCACGGTCGAAACCGGCTCGCGCACGCGCACGAGTTCGCCTTTGGATTCCAGCATGGCGATAAAATCGCGAAGGGATTTGTAACTCATCGGATGCTACTGAACTTTCCACTTCGATGGCGAAGCGTGGCGATAGCCATATGCGTAATAGATGACGATGCCGATGATCGTCCACACCACAAGCCTGATCCATGTGCCGTTCGAAAGGCTGAACATCATGAGCGCACAACTCACAACGCCCGCAGGCGCCACGAACCATGCCCAGGGCGTGCGGAACGGGCGCGGCGCATTCGGTGCGCTTCGCCTGAGCATCAATATGCCAAGACACACAACCACGAACGCCATCAGCGTGCCGATGGACACGAGATCGGCGAGAATGTCGAGCGGGAACAGCGCGGCGAGTACAGCGGCGAACACGCCCACCACAATCGTGCCGATATGCGGCGTGGAAAATCGCGGATGCACGCGGCAGAAGAATTTCCACAGGAAACCATCGCGCGCCATCGAATAGAATACGCGCGATTGTCCGTAGAGCGACACGAACACGACGGAGGCGAGCCCCACCAGCGCGCCCATATTGACCGGCAGAATCAACCATTGCAGCGAGGCGATACGCCCCACCGCAAACGAAACCGGATTGGGTACATCGAGCGTGCGCCAGTCGGTGATGCCGGTCAGTACCAGCGCCATGAGGATGTAAAGCGCGGTGCAGATGCCCAGCGAGGCGAGAATGCCGATGGGCAGATCGCGTTGCGGATTGCGTGCTTCCTGTGCGGCCACCGAAACGCTGTCGAAACCAATATAGGAAAAGAAGATAAGGCCGCTCGCCGCCAGTACGCCGCTCATGCCGAATTTTCCGAAGCTTCCCTGATTGGGCGGAATGAAAGGCGTGAGGTTCGCGGCATGCACATGCGGAAGACCGAATAATATGACGAGCAGCACGATGGCCGTTTTGATGAGCACCATCGCGCCGTTGAATGTGGCGGATTCGCGCACGCCTACGACGAGGAACGCGGTCAGCCCCAGAATGAGTGCGACCGCGGGCAGGTTCATGATGGCGCCGGTGAAATGCATGTCGCTGAAGCTCGTCGCTTCGATCGGCGCGTTGGCGAACGCCGCGGGAAATTCGATGCCGAAATTGTGCAGCAGGTTTATGAAATAACCCGACCATCCTACCGCCACGGTTGAAGCCGACACGCCGTATTCCAGTACGAGGTTCCAGCCGATGAACCACGCCATGAACCGGCCCATCGTCGCGTAGGTATAGGTATACGCGCTGCCCGATACCGGAATCATCGAGGCGAATTCGGCGTAGCAGAGCCCTGCGAACAAACATCCCGTCGCCGCGAGGATGAACGAGAGCAACACCGCTGGCCCCGCATGTTCCGCCGCAGCCGTACCCGTGATGACGAAAATGCCCGCGCCAATGATGCAGCCTATGCCGATCATCGTGAGATGGACCGGCCCCAGCGAACGCTTGAGCGCATGCTCCTCCGCTACAACGGGATCGGGCTGCTCCAGCGGATCGTCCATCAGCCTTCTTCCAGATGCCACCGCGGGGGGTTCGCGTGGTTCATGCTGTATGTGACATAGATAACAAGACCCACGATCGTCCACACACCGAGACGGATCCATGTATCAAGCGGCAGGAACGCCATCATGAACAGGCACATGAAGATGCCCGCGGGCGCCACGACCCAAACAAGCGGCGTGCGGAACGGGCGTTTCGCGGTTGGCCGCTGTACGCGCAACACCATGATGCCGACGCACACGATGACGAACGCGGCAAGCGTGCCGATGGAAACAAGTTCGCCCAGAATATCGAGCGGCAAAAGCCCTGCACCGAGCGCGCAGAACGTGCCCGTCACAAGCGAGCCGCGCCATGGCGTGCGGAACCGCGGATGAATATCGCTGAACAATTGTGGGATCATGCCGTCCTTCGCCATCGCGTAGAAAATGCGCGACTGGCCGAGCAGCAGCACAAGCACGACGGATGCAAGGCCTACGATTGCGCCGACATTCACGAACGGCGCAAGCCAGGCGGTCGCGGGGATTGCTTCCACCGCCTGCGAAACGGGATGGGCGACATTGAGCGTCGCGTAAGGTGCGATGCCCGTCACGACCCAGGACATGAGCATGTAAAGCACGGTGCAAAGAATGAGCGATCCCAATATGCCGATGGGAATGTCGCGTTGCGGATTGCGCGCTTCCTGTGCGGCCACGCTCACCGCATCGAAACCGATATAAGCGAAAAAGATCACGCCCGTGGCGCGGAACACGCCTGTCCAGCCGAATTGTCCGAATGTGCCCGTGTTCGGCGGAATGAACGGAATGTGGTTCACGGGCGCGATATGCGAAAAGCCGACAAAGATCACCACGAGCACGATGCACAGTTTGACCGCGACCATGAGATTGTTGAAATTCGCGCTAAGGTTTACGCCGACGATGAGCACGAACGTCACAAGCGCCACGAGCGCCACGGCAGGCAGATTGAAATACGCGCCCGTCGCCACGAGGTGATGGAATCCTTCTAATTTGAACGGCGCGCCTGCAAAGGCGAGCGGCACGGGCATATGCAATTGCTTGGTCATGAAATCGGTGAAATAGCCGGACCATCCGACGGCGACCGTCGATCCCGCGGCGAGATATTCAAGCACGAGATTCCAGCCGATGATCCAGGCGACGAAACGGCCAAGCGTCGCGTATGTATAGGTGTAGGCGCTGCCGGCCACGGGGATCATCGCGGCGTATTCGGCATAGCAAAGGCCCGCGAACAAACAACCCAGCCCCGCAATCGCGAACGAGATCACGACGCCGGAACCCGCATAACTCGCCGCCGCATGGCCTGTCAGCACGAAGATGCCCGCGCCGATGATCGCGCCGATGCCAAGCGCGATGAGATGAAGAGGTCCGAGCGCGCGTTTGAGTTCCGGTTCGCCGGTCGGCGGAGCCTGTAGGTCCATGGACGCCCTTTGTGTTGGCGGGGCTGAATCGACCCTGCCTTTCCCCAGCGTTACTGTGGCATGGCTTAAAGGGAGGGGCTAGTGGCGCGCGAGTCCCTCAAACGCCCGCAAATACTCGCCTTTATTTGTCCGACCACACCGCGATTTCATTGCCGCTCGGATCGCGGAAATGGAATCGCCTGCCGCCGGGAAACGAGTGATGCTCGGTGACATCGCCGCCCGCAGCCGAAACTTTCGCTTCCATCGCATCGAGATCGTTTGCGTAAAGCACGACGAGCGCGCCGCCGGATGAAACGGATTTGCGCTCCGCATTGAAGCCGCCTTTGCGGCCATGCGCATCGAACTCTACGTAATCCGGCCCGTAATCAACAAAGCTCCAACCGAACGCCGCCGCGTAGAATTTCTTCATCGCCGCCACATCGCGCGCGGGCAGTTCTAGATAATCCAGATAACCGTCGGCTGGCATGATCGTTTCCTCTTTGTTCTTATCCAATCATAGGGCTCTGCAATGGTCAAGTATTCGGCATTGCACTACCGTCACTAGAGCAGCCCACAATCCACATCCAGTATTCACGCCTGCCGAGAGGAAACCATGACGACTGCATTTTGGAACGGCACTAGCGATGATTGGTCCAATGCCGCCGATTGGTCGCCGGGTCTGCCCAATCCGAAAAGGGACGCCATCGTCAATGCGGACGGCACCTACACCGTCACAATTTCCTCAGCCGACAAAGCGCAATCGCTGACCATCGACAACGCAGGCGCGACGCTTTCAGAAAATTCCGGCGGTAGCCTTACGCTGGGAAGCGGACTAACGATCGATTCTGGTGCCGCCATTCTCGATGGCGCCAATAGCTTCCATGGAAACACGCGACTCATCGGCGGCACGCTAGAATTGGGCAACGCGTTGGCGCTCGGCAATTCAAATTTGACGATCGATGGCGGCATACTAATTGGAATTGCCGATGCGGCCATGTCCAATGCGATGACAGCCAGTGGAACATTCACATTGGCAGCGGCGCACGGTGATACATTCAGGCTTGCGAGCCAGACAGTTCTCAATATGAATGGCGGCGGCACCATCGAATTTGGTCAGACTGGTGACGATGGCGTTTTGGTGTGGGATCCCGCAACGCTGGGCGTTGCAGATGGAGGCTCCGGGTTCGCCGTCGACATCAACACAGGGACATTGCGCGACGGCAATGGGAGCCTCAATGAGGTTTTGAGCGCAGCCAGCACCGTGAACATTGCTGCGGGCGCGACGCTCGGCATCGGTGGCTATGCAGATACGATCAACGAGCTTTTCGGCAGCGGAAATATTGCTTCAAATGCTGGAAGCGCGCTGACTGTAGAGAATGGCGATTTCTCGGGCGATATCAGCGGTGGCATTGCGTTGACGGTTATCCATCAACTCCAATTGTCGGGTACGAACACATACACCGGTAGCACGACAATCGCTGCAGGGGCGCAGTTAACTTTGACCGGTACGGGGCTGGTGAAAGGCGGCGTTACCGTAGGCAGTGACGCAACATTCGACATTGCCGGTAGCGTATCAGTCAAGGGCGCCGTGATTGTCGCTGACGGAGCGGCTTTGAACATTGCGGGCAATGGCTCGGTTGCGGGTGGCGTGATTTCCGGTAGCGATGCAGCACTTGATGTCGCGGATAATGGATCCATCACAAACGGTGTAACCATCGGCGACGGCAGTACGCTTTCGCTACATGCAAACAGTTCGATAAGCGGAAATATTGCGGATAATGGGACTTTTCTTATCGAACGCTCGGGTTCGTCCACGTTGACGTTGAACAATACCATCTCCGGTACGGGGGCGCTCGATATTACCAGCGGTAAAGTCATCCTGGGCACCCTCAACAGCTACAGCGGCAGTACTACGCTCGACGGTGGGACCTTGAAAATCGATAACATCGACGAATTGGGAACAGGTCCCTTGGTCATTTCGCATGGAACCTTGGTGACTACAGCAACGATCTCCTTCGATGATTCCGTTACCTTTGAGGGCGGAGGAAATTTCAGCGCCGCTTCCGGAACTATGCTCACGATTGATACGGCTTCATGGGCGCTTGGTTCAAACGCCAAGCTCAGTTTTGGCACGTCCTCGAACGATGGCGTTGTTGTGTGGGATTCTCCGGCAAGCGCGATAAGCGGTTCAGTTCATTCGCTCTCAATCAAAGGCGGAACGCTTCGCGCAGGAAATAGTGATTTTCAAACTCTTCTCAACGGCATCACGTCAATGGAGAGCACGGCCACCCTCGACATCGCCGGATTTAGCGAAGATGTGCA
>DATHQA010000415.1:0-2204 GCA_035483375.1 Rhizomicrobium sp.
CCGCGTATCTGAAGGCGAATTATCCCGTCGAATTCCTCGCGGCCTCGATGACACTCGATATCGGCAACACCGACCGGCTCAACATCTTCAAGCAGGAAGCGCAACGGCTCGGCATCAAGGTCCTGCCGCCGGACATCAACCGCTCCGAAGCACCCTTTTCCTGTAATGCGGAAGCGAACGTCATCTATTACGCGCTCGCCGCGGTGAAAGGCGTCGGCCGTCAGGCGATGGAGCATCTTGTCGCCGAACGCGATACAAATGGTCCGTTCCGCAATATCGCGGATTTCGCGCGGCGGGTGGATCCGCGTCTTATCAACAAGCGCGCCTTCGAAAATCTCGTGCGCGCGGGCGCGTTCGATGCGTTGCATAATAATCGCCACCAGCTTGCTGAATCTGCCGATATCGTCCTCGGCGATGCCTCGCGCAGCACGCGCGAGCGCGAAAGCGGGCAGACGACATTGTTTGGCGAGGCGTCGGATGACGGCGATGCGCTGCGCCTTGCTCCTATCGCCGAATGGGCGCCGCATGAAAAACTCAGCGAAGAATTCGGCGCCATCGGATTCTATTTGTCCGGCCATCCGCTTGACGGATTTGAAGCCTCGCTGCGCCGTCTAGGTGCTGTGACATTCGCATCGCTTTGCGAAGATCGCCGCCGTTCCGGTTTTCGCGCGGTGATCGCGGGCACGATCATCCGCAAACAGGAACGCCGCGGCCGCAACGAACAGCCTTATGGATTTATCTCGCTCTCCGATCCGACCGGCATGTTCGAAGTGATGGTGTTTTCCGAAGTGCTCACCGCGGCCCGTCCGCTGCTCGAACCGGGCAGATCCGTATTGATGGCCGTCGCCGTGGATTGGATGGATGAAGAACTGAAACTGCGCGCGCTTTCGGTGGACGATCTCGAAAAAGCCTCCGCGCAGGCGGGCGAGGGTTTGCGCATCCATATCGAGAATACGGAACCGCTTAACGCCATCGCCAACCAGTTGAAGCCACCGGGCAAGGGCATCGTCACAATCGTAGTTCCCGGCGCGCGGGGGCAGCAGGTCGAGATTGCCTTGCCCAAACGCATTTCCGTCAGCCGCGATCTCCGCGCCGCGATCAAATCGCTGCCGGGCGTCGCCCATGTCGAAACGGTTTGACGGAGCCGGTCTTGCCTCGTTGCCGTCCCGTCCCTATAACCCGCCCATTCCCCGCGCGAGGTGGGTTCGTGGAGCGAGTTGCTCTGCCCCCGTCCGGTGCCCGAAAGGGTTACACCCTCGTGTTTGGCTAACCGGAAAAGGAGAAGTTTTCCAATGGCTTTGCCAGATTTCAGCATGCGTCAACTGCTTGAGGCGGGGGCGCATTTCGGCCATCGCACCCAGCGTTGGAACCCCAAAATGGCGCCTTTCATCTTTGGCGCTCGCAACGACATTCACATCATCGACCTGACCCAAACGGTGCCGCTGCTGCATCAGGCGCTCGTGGCGCTGCGCGATGTGGCAGCAGGCGGCGGACGCATCCTGTTCGTCGGTACGAAGCGTCAGGCATCCGATCCGGTTGCGGCGGCGGCGAAACGCTGCGCGCAGTATTATGTGAACCACCGTTGGCTTGGCGGCACGCTGACCAATTGGCAGACGATTTCGAACTCGATCAAGCGCCTGCGCAGCATCGAGGAGACGCTGGGTTCGGCGCAAGGCTCCGGCCTCACGAAAAAGGAATTGCTCGGCCTGTTGCGCGAGCGCGACAAGCTCGAACGTTCGCTTGGCGGCATCAAGGAAATGGGCGGCCTGCCGAACATGCTGTTCGTGATCGACACGAACAAGGAAGAGATCGCGGTCGCCGAAGCGACGAAGCTCGGCATACCCGTTACGGCCATTCTCGATTCCAATTCCAATCCCGACGGCATCGCTCATCCGATTCCGGGCAATGACGACGCCGCCCGCGCGATCGCACTTTATTGCGATCTGGCGGCGCGCGCCGTCATCGATGGCTTGGGCCAAAGCCAAGTCGAGGCCGGCGTTGATGTCGGCGCCGCGGAAGTGATCGAAGACGCATCCAGCCATGTGGGCGAAACGCCCGCCCAGGCGAGCGTCTGATTTTTTCTCTTACGGTTCCGGCTTCCAAACGCCGGGGACCCTGAATGGAGACTTTGATGGCGAACATCACCGCGACAATGGTGAAGGACCTGCGCGACAAGACCGGCGCGGGGATGATGGATTGCAAGA
>DATHQA010000416.1:0-3194 GCA_035483375.1 Rhizomicrobium sp.
GGTTCGAGCCGCCAGAATAGATCCGGCGCGAGCGCAAAAAATCCGCGCGCTGCGAACACATCGGCGATATCGCGCATCACTTTGTTGACGCCGAAAATCTCCTGAATGATGACGATACCTGGCCCGCGTCCAGCCGCGGGCTGTGCGAGATAGGCGTTGAAATCGCCATCCTTGCCTTTGATCGTGATGGTGCGGCCGATCATCGTTCCCTCCCCGATAATGGAACGATGCTAACGGGGTGCGAATGGAATCGCTAGGCTTGCCCCACAGGCCGCGCAGGCAATTGCAGCGCCTGCGAAAGCACGACGGGGCTTGTGATCGGCGCGGAGCATGTGCCGCGCAGGCAGATATAAGCCGTGGGCTGGCCGTTCTGCATCGTCTTGCCGAAGGCGGGATGCGTTTCGGGCAATTCCTGATCGGGCTCCACAACCATGAGCGTGCGATTGGGCAGGCTGCGGCCATAGACGGCAGCGACGAGCACCTGCGTCTTCTCATGAGCAGGCGGACCGACGATGACGATCTGCAAACCCGTCATCACGACCTCAAGCCCGTTGAGGAACGAGCCCATCGAGATATAGGCGCGGCCGACTTCGCCCGCGAAAGCCTGCAACAGCGCGTTGGAACGGTCGCGATAGGCATTGTCGGCGGTCGCGAAGTAGAGCTTCGCAAGCACGCTCACCATCGCGCCATTCGCGCAAGGGGTGGCCTGATCGAAAACGGTGCGCGTGCGGAAGATCAGCGGATCGGCATCGTCGCCGCGATAGAAATAACCGCCGTTCTGCATGTCCCAGAAATATTCGTTGAGTACGCGCGTCCAAGCCTTCGCGTGATCGAGATAGCGCTTCTCATGCGTAACTTCCCATAGCGCGAGTGCGGCGCGCGCCATGTGCGCATAATCGTCGGCGAAGCCCGGATGATGACGCTTGCCGTCGCGCCAGGAATGATAAAGCCTGTCGCCGTCGCCCATCACGCGCAGCACGAAATCGAACGCGAGCGTGGCATGCTTCAACCATTCGGCGTTGTTGAAGGCACCGCCGGCATTGGCAAGCGCTGCGATCATCATGCCGTTCCAGTCCGCGAGCACCTTGTCGTCGCGCAAGGGTCCCGGACGTTTCAATCGCGCCGCCAGCAGCAATTCGCGCTGGCGCTTGAGCAGCGCTTCGTCGGCCTCCGGCAACGGATACACAGCGCCGCCGATGCGATGCAGGATATTGCGGCCCTGGAAACTGCCCTGGCGGCGGACGTTATAGACATCCTTGAAACGCTGTACGAACGTACCTTTCAGCGCTGCGTCGATCTCGGCCTCGCTCCACAGATAATATTTGCCCTCTTCGCCATCGGTATCGGCATCGAGGCTGGACGCGAAACCATCTTCCACGCGCATGTCGCGCAGCAGCCAGCCGATCGTCTCCTCGGTGCGCTCCTGATAAAGCGCATTGCGGCTGTGCTGCCATATGAGGGTCATCACATCGATGAGCAGCGCATTGTCATAAAGCATTTTCTCGAAATGCGGGATGAGCCAGCGTTCGTCCGTCGCGTAGCGCGCAAAGCCGCCGCCGACATGATCGTAGATGCCGCCCATACACATATTGTCGAGCGTCGTCTGCACGAGCTGGAAGAACTGCGGCGCGCCGGAACGCAGATAAGCCCGCCACATGAGTTCGATGAGGCCGGTATTGGGAAATTTCGGCGTGCCCGTCATGCCGCCATAGAAAATGTCGAACCGCTGGGCTATGTGAATTGCCGAAAGATCGGGCGCGAGCGCATTGATCTCGCCCTTCGTGTCGCGGCCCCAGACTTGATTGAGTGTCTGGGCGATACGCGCATTCGTGCCCGCGACTGCATCGGGCTTCTCGTTATAAAGCCGCGCCACTTCCTCAAGCACGCGCCGGAACGCGGGCTGGTTGAAACGATCCTCTTTCGGGAAATAGGTGCCGGCGAAAAACGGCTCGCCCTTCGGCGTCAGGAACATCGTGAGCGGCCAGCCGCCCTGCTGGCCCATCGTGCTCGCGGCCGTCTGATAGAGCTGATCGATATCGGGCCGCTCCTCGCGGTCGACCTTGATGTTGACGAACAGCGCATTCATGAGCGTCGCCGTGTCGGGATCGGCGAAGCTCTCATGGTTCATCACATGGCACCAATGGCAGGCGGTGTAGCCGATGGAGAGCAGGACCGGCTTGTTCTCGGCCTCGGCTTCGGCGAAGGCCTCCGGCCCCCAGGGCCGCCACGCCACGGGATTGTTGGCATGCAGCAGGAGATAGGGGCTGGTCTCGCGAGCGAGCTGGTTGGGGCTCATGTGTTTCCGTTGCGGGTTGGGCGGGATTGGCTTTAGCTTCCTTTACCGCGTGGCGATGCACGCGAACAAGCGCGGAGCCCTTCGATGAAGTTCAACATCCAGATCGACATGACGCCCGATGAGGCCCGCAAGGTGATGGGCCTGCCGGATGTGACGGGGCTGCAGAGCCGCATGATGGACGAGATGGAACGGCGCATAAAGGCCGCCATGGACACGAGCGATCCCGAAGCCATGCTGCGCGCCTGGATGCCCATGGGCGGGCAGGCCTTCGACCAGTTCCAGCGTTTTCTGTGGGATAGCGCGAGCAAGGTGGCAGGGGCGTCCAAGAGCACGAAGCCCTCCAAATAAGGGTGCGTGATCGCGATACCATTTACGCACTGTCGAGTGCTGCGGGCCGGGCGGGCATCGCGGTGCTGCGCGCGTCGGGGCCGCAAGCGGGCGCGGCCCTTGAAGCCCTGAGCGGCGAAGTCCTGCCGCCGCCGCGCATGGCGAGCCTTCGCACATTTCATGATGCCTCCGGCGAGATCGACCGGGGCCTCGGGCTGTGGTTTCCCGGCCCCGCCAGTTTCACGGGCGAGGATTGCGCGGAGTTCCATGTCCATGGCGGGCGCGCGGTGGTGGACGCAATGCTGGCCGCCCTTGCCGCCCAGCCAGGCCTTCGCCCCGCCGAGCCCGGCGAGTTCACGCGCCGCGCCGTCGAGAACGGCAAGATGGACCTCACCGCCGCCGAGGCGCTCGCCGATCTCATCGATGCCGAAACCCAAGGCCAGAGGCGTCAGGCGCTGCGCCAATATGAAGGCGCGCTGTTCGCGCTTTATGAGGATTGGCGCGCACGTCTCATCCGCGCCTCCGCCTGGGCCGAAGCCTCCATAGATTTCTCCGACGAGGAATTGCCCGA
>DATHQA010000417.1:0-5030 GCA_035483375.1 Rhizomicrobium sp.
CCACGATATCGCGCTTCACGGAATCCTCGCGGCTGCCGACGACATCGGTCACGCCATCGACAATAACCTGCGGCGTGTAGACGCCCGAATGGCCGAGCGCGATCGCATAGGCCTTTTGGCGGCGCGTATTGTCTTCGCTCGCAAGTGTATCTTTCCAACCGAGCATGTCCCAATAGGTGATGGGCAGGCTTATCGCGAGAAGATCGGGCTTCGTGGAAAGCTGGCCCAGCAACACATCGGCGGGCGGACAGGACGAACAGCCCTGGCTTGTGTAAAGCTCAACGACGAGCGGACGCTTATCCGAGGCACCGCCCGCAAAAGCAGCCGTCGCGCAAAACGCCAAAGCGAGGCCCAAGCCCGGTTTCGTCAATCTCATGGCAGGCAGGATAGAGGGTCCGCGCGCTCGTCTCCAGTCACCTTAAATTGAGGCGCGCGCCTCACGCAGGCTCCATCACCCGCGTGAGGCGTTCCCAGCACCCCGAAGCATTACCGCGCGTCGATCTGGCGATTGACGTTATTTTCTTCGTGATTGAGCCGCGCATCTTCGCCGCGCGTGATGTGGCTGTGATCGAAACGTGCATCGAACCGTTCCTGCAACGCGATGCGGTGATCCTCGGCATGTTCGTAACGCATGCGCCAATAGCCGATCTTGCCTTCGCGATATTCGCGATTGATGCGCATGTCCTGGCGCTCAAGGCGGTGATTGACCTCGACACGGCGCGGATGATGATCCTGCCACGTGGTTTCAGCCGAGGCGCTTGCGGCGGTGCCGAGCGCGAACATTGCGCTCGCGGCAGCCAGAATGAGGCTTTTCTTGAAATTCATTGGAAACTCCTGTTTCGCAAGAAACCGTCCCAATGGCGGCTTCAATGCGAAACAGGATGAGGCATTGCTTCTGAACGGAACCCGAGGGTGCCGTTCATGTGGTGTTTATGCGGAGCGCAGCCCCGCGAAGTGTGCAGCGGTTCGCATCAGGCTGCGCGACAATCTAAGCCGCCAACAGATTTCGCAGCACATAAGGCAGGATTCCGCCGTTTTCGAAATATTCCACTTCATCCGCCGTCAGGATCATGAGCCAGAGCGGCAATTGCGCATCCTCGCGGTCGGGATAATGGATCGTCGCCATCACTTTCATGCGCGGCTTCAATTTTCCCGAAAGATCGGGAATGTCGATCGCCTCGCGGCCCGTGAGTGCGTAATCGCGGCGCGTCTTGCCCGCTTCGAACACGAATGGCGCGATGCCCATGCCGATGAGATTGGAGCGATGGATACGCTCGAAGCTTTCCGTGATGACCGCGCGCACGCCGAGCAGCTTCGGCCCCTTTGCCGCCCAGTCGCGCGACGAACCCGTGCCGTATTCCTTGCCGCCGATGACGACGACCGGCACATTGTCTTTCCTGTACGCCATCGCGGCATCGAAGATCGACATTTCCTCGCCGGACGGATTCTTGTCGGAATAATAGATCGTGTTGCCGCCTTCGCGCCCACTCATCATCTCGTTCTTTATGCGGATATTCGCAAAGGTGCCGCGTACCATCACTTCGTCATTGCCGCGCCGCGCGCCATAGGAATTGAAATCGGCGAATTCGACGCCATGCTCGATGAGATATTTGCCGGCCGGGCCATCCTTCTTGATCGAACCTGCGGGCGAGATGTGATCGGTCGTGATGGAATCGCCGAACAGGCCGAGGATACGCGCGCCGTTGATGTCGGCGACGCCGGAAGGTTTCGTCTGCATGCCTTCGAAATAGGGCGGGTTCTTCACATAGGTCGAAGCTTTGTCCCACGCATAGGTTTTGCCGGGACGCACCTTGATCTTCTTCCAGTTCGGTCCGCCTTCGAACACATTGCCGTAGCGCGCCTTGAAGCTCGACGCTTTCACGGCCTTGCGGATCGCAGTGGAAATCTCCTGCGGGCTCGGCCAGATTTCCTTCAGATAAACCGGCTCGTTTTCGGGATCGTAGCCAACCGGCTCTTTCGTGAGGTCGAGATTGATCGAACCCGCAAGCGCATAGGCGACAACGAGCATCGGAGACGCGAGATAATTCGCGCGCACGAGCGGATGCACGCGGCCTTCGAAATTGCGATTGCCCGAAAGCACGGCTGCGGAAACAAGATCCGCACTCGTGATCGCATTCGCAATCGGTTCGGGCAGCGGCCCCGAATTGCCGATGCATGTTGTGCAGCCATAGCCGACAAGCGAGAAGCCGAGCTTGTCGAGATATTTGTCCAGGCCCGCTTTCGCAAGATAATCCGTCACGACCTGGCTTCCCGGTGCGAGCGATGTCTTCACCCAGGGCTGCACCTTCAATCCGCGCTTCACCGCTTTCTGCGCAAGCAGGCCTGCGCCTACCATGACACTCGGATTCGACGTGTTCGTGCACGATGTGATCGCCGCGATCACGACATCGCCATGGCCGATGGAATGTTCCGTGCCTTCGATTTTCGCACGCTTGTTCGCTTCCGCTTCCTTGCCGAATACATCCATGAGGGCGGTCGCGAATTCCGTGCTCGCATTCGACAGTGAAACGCGATCCTGCGGACGGCGCGGCCCCGCAAGGCTCGGCTCGACTGTTTCAAGATCGAGTTCGAGCGTGTCGGTGAACACGGGATCCTCGCTCTTGGCGCTACGATACAGGCCTTGCGCCTTCGCATATTTCTCGACGAGGGCCACGCGCGCAGGCTTGCGCGCGGTGTCCTTCAGATAGCGCAGCGTCTCCACATCGATCGGGAAGAAGCCGCAGGTCGCGCCATATTCGGGCGCCATGTTCGCGATCGTCGCGCGGTCTTCGAGCGTCATGCCGTCAAGACCGGGGCCGAAGAACTCCACGAATTTTCCGACGACGCCTTTCTTGCGCAGCATCTGCGTGACGGTGAGCACAAGATCGGTCGCAGTGCAGCCTTCGCGCAATTTGCCCGTGACGCGGAAACCGATCACTTCGGGAATGAGCATGGAGATGGGCTGACCCAGCATCGCTGCTTCGGCCTCGATGCCGCCCACGCCCCAACCGAGCACGGAAAGCCCGTTCACCATCGTCGTGTGGCTGTCGGTGCCCACAAGCGTGTCGGGAAACGCATATTCGACGGTCTTTTTTCCCTCTTTGATTTTGCGCGTCCACACCGTCTGCGCGAGATATTCGAGATTGACCTGATGGCAGATGCCCGTGCCCGGGGGCACGACGCGGAAATTCGCGAATGCCTGCTGGCCCCAGCGCAGGAACGCATAGCGCTCGCCATTGCGCTCATATTCCTTGACGACGTTCTTCTTGAACGAATCCTTTTTGCCGAAATTGTCCACCATCACCGAATGGTCGATGACGAGATCGACTTCGGCGAGCGGATTGATCTTCTCCGGATCGCCACCGAGATTTTTCATCGCATCGCGCATCGCCGCGAGATCGACGACGGCGGGCACGCCCGTCAGATCCTGCATGAGCACGCGTGCGGGCCGGAACGCGATTTCGCGGTCCGACGATTTCTTCGAAAGCCATGCCACTACCGCTTTGATATCGTCGGCGGTGACGGTTTGCCCGTCTTCGTTGCGCAACAGGTTTTCGAGCAGCACCTTCAGCGAGTAAGGCAATCGCGACGCACCCTTCAGCCCGTTTTTCTCGGCGGTGGTGAGGCTGAAATAGGTGTAGGTTTTGCCACCCACCGTCAGTGTGCGGCGGGCTTTGAAACTGTTGAGGCAACTCATCGCGGGAAAGCCTTCGTTTCGGGTTCAAACGGGATTCGGTTTTAGTCTCGATTCTTTCGCAATGCCAATGGAGAAACGGCCATGACGAACACCAAGGTCAATGTGCGTGTGGAGCATGACGGCGGGGTGACGACGGTGATCCTCAATCGTCCCGAAGTGCGCAATGCCGTGGACCGTCCGACGGCGGATGCGCTGGCGGCAGCGTTTCTCGAATTCGAGCGCGACGAGACGGCGAAGGTCGCCGTGCTGTGGGGATCGGGTGGTGCGTTCTGCGCGGGCGCCGATCTCAAAGGTGTCGCCGACGGGCGCGGCAACCGCATCACGGCTTATGGCGATGCGTTCGCTGCGCTGAAGGCCGATGCGCCGATGGGGCCAACGCGCATGCGTTTATCCAAACCTGTCATCGCGGCCATCGCGGGCCATGCGGTTGCGGGCGGGCTGGAGCTCGCCGCTTGGTGCGATCTGCGCGTGGCGGAAGACGATGCGGTGTTCGGCGTGTTTTGCCGCCGTTGGGGCGTGCCGCTCATCGACGGCGGCACGGTGCGGTTGCCGCGCCTCATCGGCCAGTCGCGCGCGATGGACATGATCCTGACCGGGCGGCCCGTCGGCGCGATGGAGGCCTTTGCGATGGGTCTCGCCAATCGCGTCGTGCCAAAGGGCGAGGCGCGAACCGCCGCCGAAGCGCTCGCCCGCGACATCGCCCGCATGCCGGAAACCTGCATGAAGGGCGACAGGCTTTCGGTCTATGAGCAATGGGATTTGGACTATGCCGACGCGATGGAAAACGAATTCGCGCGCGGTCTCGAAGCGATCCGCAACGGCGAGACGCTCAAGGGTGCGGCGCGCTTTGCCTCCGGCCACGGCCGCGGTGGCAGTTTCGACGATATTTAGAGAGCGGCCGCCCTGCGAGGTGTGCAGCGGCTCGCGTCAGCTGCGCGACCGTACAAAACTACCTTGAGCAAGCCCCAATGGCTCCTTAATCTCGCCCTATTCGCAATAATAATTCGCGATGTCCGGGGGGATGCGCACGCGGCGGCCAAGCCGTGAGGCGAGAATTCGATGAAGCTCAGACGCATCACCTTCGCGCTCGCGCTGGCGGGCCTGCTTGCCCCTGCGGCCGAGGCGCAGCAATCGCTCGGTGCCCGGCTTGAGGCGGGTGCACTCGGCAATGTCGAGGCAGGCGCCTACGCCGCAGGCGACAATGTCACCTTCACGCTTCTACCCTGGAACGGGAAGTTCCTGCTGCAGATCGCGGGCGACCCCGAAACCTATGTGCTGACCTCTGATCAAGGGTCACTCGGTGGGCGCGTGCTCAAATATGACTCCGGCGCGA
>DATHQA010000418.1:0-2332 GCA_035483375.1 Rhizomicrobium sp.
AAATTCGTTGCCGTTTCCGGCGGTACAACGGGTATATAGAGGAGCCTTGATGGCATTGCAATGAATAAAAAAGGAAGTATTTAGTACTCAATGAATAGGAATTTTAACTAACTCTTTGAATATGAACTGCTATTGTGCGAATCCTCTTCGAGTTGCAATTTTTGCGTGGGAGCTATGCCTAAATGAAGATCGCGACGTGGAACATAAACTCGGTCCGGCTGCGGCTGCCGCTCGTCCTAGACCTGCTCAAGACCGAAAGGCCGGACGTGCTGTGTCTGCAGGAAACCAAAGTGATGAACGAGCTTTTCCCGGCGGAGGCGTTCGCGAAGGCGGGCTATACCCATCACGCAATCCATGGCCAGAAGGGCTATCACGGCGTAGCCATCCTCTCCCGCCTACCCTTCAAGAAAACCCATACCGAGGTTTTTTGCGGCAAGGACGATACGCGCCATGTGAGCGTGGTGCTGGAGAACGGGGTGGAGCTGCACGATTTCTATGTGCCCGCGGGCGGCGACATCCCCGATCCCAAGGCCAATCCGAAATTTGCCCACAAGCTCGATTTCGTGCGCGAGATGGCGAGCTATTTCGGCAAGCGCCGCGACAGGAAGAAGGCGCCCGTCATCCTTGTCGGCGATCTCAACATCGCGCCATTCGAGCATGATGTCTGGAGCCACAAGCAATTGCTCGATGTCGTGAGCCATACACCTGTCGAGACAGGCCTGATGGCCGAGGCCAAGGAAGCGTTCGAATGGATCGATGTCACGCGCACCTTCGTGCCGCACGACCAGAAGAGCTATTCCTGGTGGAGCTATCGCGCCGCGGATTGGGAAGCCTCGGATCGTGGCCGCAGGCTCGACCACATCTGGGTGAGCCAGGCGCTTAAAGGCGCGCCTAGGAAACACGCCATCCTCAAACACGCACGCGGTTGGGAAAAGGCGTCAGACCATGTGCCGGTAATTGTGACACTGGATATCTAACCCCTCCCTACACTGTCATTGCACGGTCCTGAGCTTTTCGCGAAGGATCCGGGCAATCCAATTTCCTTCTTCAAAAACAAATTGGATCACCTGGACGAGCCGGGTGATGACGGATGGAAATGGGACTATTTCTTCAACGCCGTAATCATCAGCGTCGCGCTGGCGGTGGCGAGAAGCTTGCCATCTTCGGTGTTAAGCGAACCTTCCAGAAACACGATTGTACGCCCGCGTTTCACCGCGCGCGCTTCGGCGATGTGACGGCCCTCTCGCGCCTGCGCGAGATAACTCACCTTCATTTCAAGCGTCGGCGCGATCTCGCCCCATTGCAGTTGAAGGCCCGCCGCCGTCGCGATCACATCATCCATGATCGCTGCGATCGTGCCGCCATGGATCGCGCCATAGCGGTTGAAATGCGCATGCGTCAGTTGATAGCCAATCTTCACCCAACCTGCGTCTGTATCGAGTTCAAGCAAAGACTGTCCAAGCCATGCAGATACTTCCGAAGGCCGCTTGATTATGGCCTGAATATTGGGCGGATAATCTGTCGCCTTGGAAATGTCGATGAGCGAGCGCATGGACGACGAATGAAGCAGCGAGCATCATCCTGCACGAACGGGCGCGGCACAACAAAGGGGAAAATCCGTTGAGCTTCCGCCTCGCGCTCATCCGTCACGGGCCGACCGCGTGGAATGCGCAAAACCGCTTTCAGGGCAGCATCGACATTCCGCTGAGCGAGGAGGGCATTGCGCGCATGGCGGCGCTTGCCCCGCCGAACGGATTTGAAAAGGCCGATGCCTATTCGAGCCCGCTTTCGCGCGCGCGCCAGACGGCGGAGCTGTTGGGCTATCCAGATCCCGTCATTGACGCACGTTTGACGGAGCAGAATTGGGGCGAGTGGGAAGGGCTTACGCGGCTCGATGTCATCGCGCGCCATGGGCCGGAGATTTTCGAACATGCCGGTTCGGGCCTTGTGTTCAGACCGCCAAGCGGCGAAAGCGCGGGCGAGGTGAGGGCGAGGCTTTCATCTTTCCTGCATGACATTGCCGTTAACCGCACGCGCGATGCGGTCGCGATTGTCCATCGCGGCGTGATCCGTTCGGCCTATGCGCTGGCGCGTGGCTGGGATTTGCTTGGGGCCATGCCGGACGACCTCGATCTTTCGGCGGCGCTGATCTTGAACGTCGATAAAGCAGGCAGGCCGAGCATCGTTGCGCTCAACGTGCCGCTCAAAACGAAAGCGTCAGGCGCGCACGGGTAATCCGGCGTCCGCGAGTGCCGTTTTGGCCTCCGCAATCGAAGCTTCGCCGAAATGAAAAATCGAAGCCGCAAGCACGGCATTCGCATGCCCATCACGA
>DATHQA010000419.1:0-8859 GCA_035483375.1 Rhizomicrobium sp.
CGCTCGAGTTGAATACACCGGAAGAGAAGACAGGCATTCAGGCGCTCATGCCGCGTGTGGTGGACCAGTTCCAGGGCTATTTGCGCGAATTGCGCATCGACGATTTGCGCGGCAGCGCGGGCGTGATGCGGCTGAAGGAAGAATTGCTCCGGCGCATCAATGTGGCGGCCGCACCCTATCGCGTGCGCGATGTGCTGCTCAAAGAAATGATCGTGCAATAGCGGATGGGACATGGCTGACGAAACCGAAAACCCAGAACAACCAGAAGCCGACGCGGCTGCAGCGGAACCAACGCCCGTAGCCCAAGGGGCCACCGAACGCATCCTGAACCAGGAAGAGATCGACAGCCTTCTGGGCTTCGACGTCAATGACGAGCAGCTACAGGATCAAAGCGGCATCCGCGCCATCATCAATTCGGCGCTCGTGTCCTATGAACGCCTGCCGATGCTTGAGATCGTGTTCGACCGGCTTGTGCGGTTGATGACGACGAGCTTGCGTAATTTCACATCCGATAACGTCGAAGTGAGCCTCGACAATATCACGTCGATCCGCTTCGGCGATTATCTGAACTCCATTCCGCTGCCCGCGATTCTTGCCGTGTTCCGTGCCGAACAGCTCGACAATTACGGGCTTTTCACGGTCGATTCGAACCTCATCTATTCGATTGTGGACGTCCTGCTGGGCGGTCGCCGCGGCACATCGGCCATGCGCATCGAAGGCCGCCCTTACACGACGATCGAACGCACGCTTGTGCAGCGCATGACCGAAGTGATCCTTCAGGACATGTGTCAGGCGTTCGAACCGCTCGCGCCCGTCAATTTCACGCTGGACCGCCTCGAAACCAATCCGCGATTCGCAGCGATCGCACGCCCCGCCAATGCGGCGATCCTTGTGAAGCTTCGCATCGACATGGAAGATCGCGGCGGCCGCACCGAATTGCTGCTTCCTTACGCGACGCTGGAGCCGATCCGCAAATTGCTGCTGCAGCAATTCATGGGCGAGAAATTCGGCCGCGATTCCATCTGGGAAAGCCATCTGGCGACCGAATTGTGGTCCACCAGGGTGCAGGTGAATGCGATCCTCGACGAACAGACCATGCCGCTCAACAAGATCATGAGCATGCAGGTCGGCGAGACGATGATGCTGAACGCCGGGCCTGATTCTAAAATCGAATTGCGTTGCGGCGGCGTGCCGTTGTTGCGTGGTCGCATGGGGCGCGTAGGCTCCTCCGTCGCCGTACGCGTGGAAGATGCCGTCGAACGCACCGATGCTTCGCGTGGATTATAGGGGAAAATTATCATGACGCTGACGCTTGCCGTCGAATATATTCTCATGGGGCTTCTGGCCGCCACGCTTGTCTATTGCATTCTGCTTGAGCGCAGGCTTGCGGCCTTGCGCGCAGGCCAGGATGGCCTGAAAGAAACCATCGGCGAATTGAACGAGGCGATTGCGACGGCCGGCGCCTCAATGCGCGCATTGAAGGCTGCGGCCGGTGACGCCTCCACCTCGCTCGATGAAAAACTCTCCCGCGCCCACACGCTTATCGACGAATTGACGGTCATCACGTCGGCAGGCGAACGCATCGCGGAGCGCATTACGAATACCGCGACGGCGAAACCCGCGCGCCCGAACGCGCTGCCCTCCGGTTCCGTCATGGGCCGCCTCGACGCCTTGAGGGCAGTGCGGTGAAACCATACGCGCTCCTTAGATATGCGCGTTTGTTGCCCGCCGTCATGCTGGCGACCGGGACATTGCTTGCGCTGAAAGTCGCAAGCGTCACGAGCGATGCGCGCGCGCAGGCAGGCAGCACAACACCTGCCGTGCAACAGCCGAGCGCCTCCGCCACGCCCATCGTTTCGCATGGTGACGATGAAGATTCGGGCTCGTCATCCGCCGCCGAAGTGGACGTGCTGTCGAGTCTTTCCAAACGCAGAGCCGAGCTCGATGCGCGCAGCGCAGATCTCGACATGCGCGCGAACCTTATCGCGGCGGCGGAAAAGCGCGTCGATGAAAAGATCGCGACGCTGAAAGACCTACAGACGCAAATTGCGGCACTCATGAATCAGCGCGACACGGAACAGGCCAAGCAGATCGCCAATCTCGTGAAAGTCTATTCCGACATGAAGCCGCGCGATGCGGCCCATATCTTCAACACGCTGAGCGACGACGTGCTCGTGCCCGTGGCGACCGGCATGAAGGCCGATGCGCTCGCGCCCGTGATGGCGCAGATGGAACCGGAAGCGGCGCAGAAGCTGACCGTGCATCTTGCAGGCCGCCTCAAGCTTCCCGCAACGGCCGCACCCGTGACCGCACAGGCGACACAAGCGCCCGCTGCACCCGCGCCACAAACAGCGAACGCCGCAGCAACGCCTGCGTCCGCGCCTGCCGCCGCAAACACGGCAGCCACGCCATCGGGCGGGTAATTGCGCGAGCATCTCACAACGCCGACCTTCTTTCGCCGCTTCGCGAAAGCGGCGCTTCTGGCCGCATGCGTGTTCAACATCGAACCTGCGCGCGCCGATTCCTTTCGCGGCGATATCTCAAGCGGTTTCGGGCGCATTCTCTTCACGCTCGATCCGCCGGCACATGTGACGCCCGCGATTGACGGCAGCGTGCTCACGCTCACTTTCGACCGCAAACCGGATATCGACACCACGCTGCTTGCGAGTTCGCTGCCCGGCTATATCGCGGGCGCGCATGCCGATGCGGACGGCAAGACGCTGCATCTGGCGCTTACGCAAAGCGTGAAGCTGCATGTGAGCACGGACGGCAATCGTGTGGCGGTCGATCTTGTGCCGCAGACATTCGCAGGCAAGACGCCAGATCTTGCGCCAACCGAAGTGCATACGCCGCCCGCGCCCGTGGATTCGCTGCCTGTGCGCGTCGGCACATCGGCGGCCTATACGCGGCTTGTCTTCGATTGGCCGCGCAATGTTCCGTATACGGTCAATGCGAAGCCCGGGCATGTTACCGTGCATTTCGCGGAGAAGACGACGCCCGATTTCGCAGCACTGACGCGCGTTGCGCCGCCATGGGTGAAGGAAACCGCCTGGCGCGCGGAAAACGGTGGCGTGACGGTCGAGTTCGACACCGATCCCGGCTCCGCTCAGAAGAATTATCGTTCCGGCACGAAGATCGTGCTCGACATCATGGCGCCGAAATCCGATGCGTCCGCCATCGCGCCTGCTGACAAAACCGCGACTGCGGTGAAACAAGCACAGGCGATCGCCGACGCAGCGACAAAACTGAAATCCGGCGATCAGTCGGCGCAGCCCGCGCAAACGCCTGTGCCGCAAACGGCAAACGCATCGCCCGCACAACCGGCACAGCCCGCGCAGGCCCAGAACACACAAACACCCGCCGCAAAGATCGCGCATGACAGCATCACGATGACATTCCCGGGCGCAGGCTCTCACGGCGTCGCCGCTTTCGTGCGCGGCATGACGGCGTGGATCGTGCTCGACAACAGCCCCGCCATCGACACGACGAAACTTGCCGCAGCGCTTGGCGATTTTCCGGCGAGTGTCGAGGCCTCGACCGATGACAACGCGGCGATCATCCGCATCGGCCTCAAACAGCCCGAACAGATCGCCGCGCGCACCGAAGGCACCGATCTCAAGATCGTGCTTGCTCCAAACCTTTCGGATTCGCCCATCGCGATTGGTTTCTCGCGCGACGATGACGATCCCACGCAAGCCTCCATGCTCACGCTTCTGCCCGGCGCATCGCATGGGCTTTCCTTTGCCGATCCCATCGCGGGCGATTTGCTCATGATCGTTCCCGCCGCGGCCGGCCGGGCCGAAATCACGCCGCGCCATTATGCGGAATTCGCATTGTTGCCGACGGCGGCGGGCCTTGTCGTTGCCCCACTATCCGACGATCTCGCCGTCGATGTGGCGGGGGCGCGCGTGCATATCGGACGGCCCGGCGGGCTTTCGATCACGCCATCGGCGCTGCCCTTTGCGGATTCGCCCGCGATGCTTGCGCGCGGCGGCAAAGGAAGCCCGTCTTATCTCGATTTCGCGGGCCGGCGCGCCAGCGGCAGCGATTTCCTCGATATGGAACGGCGCCTGCGCGAACGCATCGCCGCGTTGAAACCCGAGGAAGCGACACAGGCGCGCCTTGCGCTTGCGCGATTCTATCTTGCAAACGAATTCGCCGCCGAAACACTGGGTCTTATCAATCTCATCCAGAAAGACGATCCCGGCCTTGAAGGCAACGCGCAATTGCAGACGATGCACGCTGCCGCCGATTACATGATGGGCCGTTATCGCGATGCGCATAACGACATTGTAGGGGCTGCGTTCGACAATGATCGCCACGCGATGTTCTGGCGCGGACTCATCGACGCGGCGATGGAGAATTGGGACGGCGCGCGCGCCGCGCTCAATCAGGCCGAGCCCGTGTTCAAGCAATATCCCGCCGAATGGCGCGCGCGCGCGCAGATCGCGATGGCGAAAGCGGCGCTTGCTTCGAACAGCATCGAAACGGCGGATGCCGTGCTCGGCAAACTGCCGCGCGATCTGCCGAAGCCACTCATGCTTGAGGCCGAAGTGACGCGTGCGGAGCTTTATGCGCAGGAAGGCCGCGCGCATGCGGCGCGTGTGCTGTTCGCAGCGGTCGAGAACAGCGATGACGACCGCGCTGCCGCCGAAGCGACCTATGGGGATATCTCGTCCTCGCTTTCCGCAGGCATGATGACGCCGCCCGCCGCTATCGAGGCGCTAGAGCGTTTGCGTTTCCGCTGGCGCGGCGATGCGCTCGAACTCAAAACGGTGCGCAAGCTCGGTTCGCTTTATTTCGCGAGCGCGCAATGGCGCAAGGGTCTGGAAACCTTGCGCGTCGCGGCGCAGAATTTCCCGAATGACGATCAGGCGCGCCAGGCGGAAGACGATATGCGGTCCGCCTTCACCGATCTGTTCCTTAAAGGCAAAGCCGACAAGATGCCGCCCATCGAGTCGCTTGCGCTGTTCTACGATTTCATCGATCTCACGCCGATCGGTCCGGATGGCGACGATATGATTCGTCGCATGTCGGACAGGCTTGTCGCGATCGATCTGTTGGGGCCTGCGGAAAAACTTCTCGACTATCAGGTGAACAAACGGCTTGACGGCGTCGCGCGTGCGCAGGTCGCAACCCGTCTCGCCATGATCTATCTCATGGACAAGAAACCGGAGCAGGCGGCGGACGCGTTGCGCGCGAGCACGATCAGCGGCCTGCCCGACGATCTCAATCAACAGCGCATGTTGCTTCAGGCGCGCGCGCTCGCGGGGCTCAAGGAATGGGAGCAGGCGCAGGATCTGCTCGCGCTCGACACATCGCCGGATGCGCAACGTTTGCGCGCCGATATCTATTGGGAAAGCGGAAACTGGGCGCAAGCTGCGGCCAATGCCGAACAATTGCTCGGCAATCGCTGGCAGGAAGCGACGCCACTTACCGATGACGAACGCAAGGAAGCAATGCGCGCGGCCGTCGCCTATTCGCTCGCGGACAATCAGGCCGGGCTTGATCGCCTGCGCGCGCATTTCATGCCGAAGATGCAATCGAGCCCGGATGCGAATGCGTTTGCGGTCGTCACGCAAAACATCGATATGCAGGGCACAGCATTCCGCGATGCGGCGGGCCAGGTTGCCTCCATCGATACGCTGCAGGCTTTCATGAAGGATTTCCGCAAGCATTATGCGGCTGCAGATGCGACGAATTGAATCCCAATCTGTCATCCCCGGCGAGCGTGAGCGTTTCACGCGAACGCGAGGGAAGGGGACCCAGGTGGCGATGACCGGCGCGATGTAAAAAATCTGAAGAACGCCTCTAAGATCACACACTCTCAACCGCCTGGGTCCCCTTTCCTTCGCATTGCTGACGCAATGCTCAGTCGGGGATGACAATCGAGCTTGATTTAAGTGGGAGTGTTCATCCTATCGCGCTGCTATCGCCGCTTCATCCGTAAGTATTTCATCCAGCCAACTCATCGCGCGGGTGGCGATATCTTTCCAGCCGGGTTCGCCGATAAGCCAATGGCTATGGCCTTCGAGTTCTTCGAATGTGGCGAGTTCGCGATAGCGTTGCGCGACGCGGCGCACGGTGGATGGCGCGTTGATGCGATCTTCGCTGCCCGCGAGGCACAGGATCGGGCAACGCACGCGCCGCGTATCGACGGTGGCTGCGCGCCCGGGGTCCATCGCCCATTGCATGATCTCGAAGGTCGCGCGGCCCGATTCCGGCACGAAATGCGAGAACACTTCGCGGCGCTGTGCCTTCGGCATTTTGTCGAGCGCGTGCGCGGCGGCGATGTCGTAACTGGGCCGGATGAGCTTCGCCCAGAAATCGCCCGCGAAGAACATCGCTTGCGCCGACGCGACCTCGAAGATCGTAGACGGCAACACGCCCCAGGGCGCGCAAGGCGCGAGCAATACGCAGGCGCGCGCAAGGCCTTTTGCGGCGAGGATCTGCGCGAGCAAGCCGCCCATCGAATGGCCGACGAGAATGGGCTTTTCCTTCAACTGCGCGATTTGCTTTTCGAGATCGGATGCGAAATCGAGAATACTCGTCTGCGCGAGTGCGGCTGGCGGATCCTGCCCGCAATCGTGATGACGCAAGGTCGGCGCGAACACGCGATAGCCCCGCGCTTCGAACGGTTCGCGGAATGTGTCGAATGCCCAGCCGCCGCAAAAGGCGCCATGGATCATGAGAACAGGTAGCGCGCTCAGGAGACTGGCCCCGCAAGATCGCGGAACGCGGCGATGACCGCCGTATAGGTATCACGCTTGAACGGCACGACCATGCGCGGCAGCGCCTCGAATGCGAGCCATTTCCACGAGGCGAATTCGGGCTCCGCCGTCTTTATGTTGATGTCGTCATCCGTGCCCGTAAAACGCATGGCGATCCATTTCTGCCGCTGGCCGCGATATTTGCCGCGCAGCGCCACGCCGAGCAGATGCGGCGGCAGATCGTAGGAAAGCCAGTCCGGATGCTCGCGCAAAATCTCTGCCTTGTTCGTGCCGATCTCTTCTTCCATTTCGCGGAAAGCGGCTTCAGCGGGCGTTTCGCCGCCATCGATCCCGCCTTGCGGCATTTGCCAGCCTTCGACGGTCTGGTCGATGCGCCTGCCCACAAACACAAGGCCGTCGCGGTTAAGCAGCATCACGCCGACGCAAGGCCGGTATGGCAAATCCTCATAGTTCAGGAACGAATGCGGCCGCGACATCGCGAATCTTAAGACGGTTCTATTTCGCAGCGACTATGGCCGATGCGGGCACGAGAACAAAGCCCCGACCCTGCAGGCCCTTTGCCCATTGGGCGACGCGGGCGATGGTGAGCGGATAGACAAACGCCGTGCCGACCGCCGAACCATCCGCATGCGCGCGCGCTTCGAGATCGGAAAGCTTGCGGTCGATATCGGCGGGATCGGGCGCCTCGTCGATGACGGCGGTACTGCGGGCGAATGGGGCCGCCACGCGCTTGGCCACATCGGGCGCGACCGAATTGGGTATCGAGCCGTCATCGAAGAACATGAGGCCACGGCGGGCAAGCGCCGTCAGCACGGGTTCCAGCACATCGGAATCGGTGAGCAGGCGTCCGCCCAGGAAATTCGTAACGCCCGCATAACCTGTGAATCGCGAAAGCGACCACTCCAAGCGCGAAGCATTGTTCTCCGCATTCGCACCGGAGCGCAGAGTATGCGGACCGGGATCGCTGTCGGGATAATCGAACGGCTCCATCGGTACTTCGAGCAGCACTTCATGGCCGCGCTGGCGCGCCTGATTCACCCAGGACTGCACATCGCCCGCATGCGGCGCGAAGGCGAGCGTGACGGCAGGCGGCAAACCATCGAGTGCGGCAGATGTCGCTTTCGCACTGAGGCCCAAACCCATCACGACAAGCGCGATACGGGGGCCTTTGCCCGTGACGGCGGGCGGTGCGTAGACCGACATGGGCATGCGCCCATCATCGGCGATGCGCGGCAGCGGACCTTGCGGCGTGTTCTCGACCAGTGCCGGATCGGCGATGAGTGCGCGGCCTGCATAGACCGCTTCGGTCACGGCGGGCGCGGATTCGGTTTGGCCGGCAAGCTGTGTTTGCGAAGGCCGCAAAGCGGCATGTTGATCGTCATGCGATGCCGCGGGCTTCAGATCGATGACAACGCCCGATTGGCTCGCGTGCGGATCGCCAAACAGCGTGACGAAAAGGCCGATGCCGATAAGCATCGCGAACAACAGGAAATAGGCGATAGCGAGCGGATCGATGCGTCCGCCTCTACGGGCGTTGTGGTCGGCCAAGCTTGCAACCATCCCGTATTTGCTAGGCTTTTATGGTTACGGCTTGGTTAACCGTGAGTCTTTTTGCCATGATTGCGCGGCACCGGCCCCTGCACGATCGCGGCGGGCGGCGGCGGCATATCAAGCAGCGACGCGGCATAACGGAGCTGGAAATCATCGTCCGTCGTATCCGGCTCGGCCTTGATGTCGGGACCGGCGGGACGATCCGGCACCGTGCTTTCGGCTTCGAGGTGAAAGGCGAGCGAGGATTCGCGGATGATATGCGTCGTGTCTTCGCCGGGCTTTGGCGGCTGCTCGACCGTGATGTCGGGGATGATGCCGGTTGCCTGAATCGAATGTCCGGACGGCGTGTAGTAGCGCGCTGTCGTCAGATGCAGCGCGCCGCCATCGCCGCCATTGAGCGGAATGATCGTCTGCACCGAACCCTTGCCGAACGAAACCGTGCCGAGGATGCGCGCGCGTCCGTGATCCTGCACGGCGCCCGCGAAAATCTCAGATGCCGAAGCCGTGCCTGAATTGATGAGCACGATGATCGGCGCGCCATCGGTGATGTCGCCCGGCTTGGCGTCGTAGCGCGTTT
>DATHQA010000420.1:0-2533 GCA_035483375.1 Rhizomicrobium sp.
CGACGATGGAATTGGTGAAAACCCATATCGAGCGGCTATGGGGTCACGACGTTTCGCTTGAGGAAGTCGTGTCCGATTAAGCAGCGTCCGTGCGCTGTGTCGCGCGGTCGGCGGGGAAATACGCCGTCATCGTCGTGCCCATATTGCGTGCGCTTTTCACAATGAGTTCGCCTTCATGCAGCGCCAGCAGCGAGCGTGTGATGGGAAGGCCAAGGCCCGTACCGTGATGCTCGCGCGCGATTTGTGAATCGATTTGGCCGAACGGCGAAAGCGCGATCTTGATGTCTTCCTCGCTCATGCCGATGCCCGTATCGGTGACAGCGACGTGAAAGCCGTTGCGCGGCGAGAATGTGATCGCCGTCGTCACGCTGCCGCCTTTCGGCGTGAATTTCACGGCATTCGACAGAAGATTGAGCAGAATCTGTTTCACGGACCGTTCGTCGGCGCGCAAGGCGGGCACATCGTCGGCAAATTCGGTAAGGAGGTTCACGCCGCCTGCCACAGCACGATTCTTCACAAGCGTCAGGCAATGCTCGACCAGCTTGGGCAGCAACACGGCGCTCTCGCGCAATTCTAGTCTGCCGGCTTCGAGTTTCGACAGATCGAGAATGTCGTTGATGAGTTCGAGCAAATGCTCGCCGCTCGCGTGGATATCGTGCGCATATTCGATATAGCGTTCCTGGCCCACGGGCCCGAACATCTCCTCGCGGATCACTTCGGAGAAACCGAGAATGGCGTTCAGCGGCGTGCGCAATTCATGGCTCATATTGGCAAGGAATTCGGTCTTGGTGCGGTTGGCGAATTCCGCCGCTTCCTTGCTGCGCACCAGTTCCTGTTCCATGTGTTTGCGCGCGGTGATGTCGTTCATCCAGGAAAGCGAAGCGGGCCTGCCGTTCCAGCGCACGAAGGCCGCGCGCGTTTCCGTCCACACGGTCTCGCCGTCGCGGCGTATGAGGCGAAGCTCATAATGCGAAAGCGTTTCGACGCCCGCAAGCCGCGCGCGCAAACGCTGCCCCACCATCTCGCGGTCGTCGGGATGAATCATCGAATTGGGATCGCGCGAGTTCTGCATGCTTTCGGCGGTGTCGGCGTAACCGATCATGCGCGCAAACGCATCGTTCACGAACACAACGCCCGTCTGGTCGATGACGACGATGCCTTGCGCCGAACCTTCCACGATATTGCGCATCTGCGCTTCGGCCCTGCGCGTGGCCTCGGCTTCGTCACCGCGCAAATGCGCATCGATATTGCCGTCGGCGCGCTTGCGCAAAGACAGCGTGCAATTCGACCAGCGTCCGCTCGCGCGCACCCAACGCAGCGCAAGCGTTGCTTCGTAACCGTCACGGTCGCGCGCAAGCGCGAGGTTTGTTTCGTAGAATTCGAGATCGCGCGGATGCACGCGCTGCGTCAGCGCCGCGCCCTTCGCCACATCCTTGATGAGCCATTCGCCCAGGATCGGCGAGCCGTTCACATCCAGCACAATGCCATCGCCGTCCAACACAAGGTCGGCAAAGCCTGCAAGCAGATGATCTGACGCGACAGCGTTCATCGCCACATCCCCGAGCGCAAAGCTGACACGAGTCTGCTTCCGCGCCCATGGTTAATGTAGCCGATGGGTCGTTAAGGACCTTTTACAGCGAGTTGTAAAGCTTTGTTTACACCCTCGGAACGGGTTGTAACCTCAACCTATGACAGGCTTATCCTGCAGGCGCGCCATGAATTTCTGCGTCTGCTCGCCGCCCATCGTGTAGTGCCGCGCGGTCCCGAAATCGGCGATCTTCGACCAATATTCGGCGACCGTGTCGGCCGTCGCGCCGTGGCCGAGATTGATGCCGTCTGTCTCGACGAGCTGCGCGGCGGCGAAAATGCCCGCGCCCGCGGTGAGGATCGTACCCGTCGGCGCATCATCGCTTGCGAGATAGACGACGCCCGGCGTCACGAATTCGGGCTTCAGCATGTCGAGCATGGCGGGCGGCATGAGGTTCTCGGTCATGCGGGTGGCCGCCACGGGGCAGATCGCATTGACCTTGATGTTGTCCTTCGCGCCTTCGAGCTTCAGCGTGTTCATGAAACCGACCAGCGCAAGCTTGGCCGCGCCGTAATTGGTCTGGCCGAAATTGCCGTAAAGGCCGGTGGACGATGTCGTCACGACGATGCGGCCATATTGCTGGTCGCGCATGATCTGCCACAGCGCTTTGGCGGGCTTCACCGTCCCCATGACGTGAACGGCCATGACGGCGTCGAAATCCTTGATCTCCATTTTGGAGAAGCTCTTGTCGCGCAGGATGCCCGCATTGGCGATGAGCACATCCACGCGGCCGAACGCATCCATCGTCTGCTTGACGAGATGGGCGACGCCCGCATCGTCGGTGACGGACGCGCCGTTCGCGATCGCCGTGCCGCCCGCGTCTGTGATCTCTTTCACGACCGCTTCGGCGGCGGTGGAGTTTCCACCCGAGCCGTCGACGGAGCCGCCGAGATCGTTGACCACCACCTTCGCGCCGCGGCGGGCGAATTCCAGCGCGTGCGCCCG
>DATHQA010000421.1:0-2305 GCA_035483375.1 Rhizomicrobium sp.
CGAACGGCGGCTCGCGAACACCAACGCCACGCCCGCGAGTACCACGACCACACCCGCGACCGTAGGAATATTGATGCGGTGCTCCTCCTGGCTATTAACCTGCATGGGTCCGATCTTCAGCACCGGTTTGGTTTCGGTATAGCTGAACTGGCCGATGGCAAGCCCCACGACGCCCAGCACAATCAGAAACACGCCAATTCCCAAAAGGTTTTTCATTTTCGGCCTCCTGCTCGGTTCAGTTAATGGGCAGGAAGTTCCAAGGTTCCCTAGAGCATGATCCGGGAGGGTCATGCTCTAGATTCTTTGATTGTCGCGCAATTTTCCGGGTGAACCGCCGCACACTTCACCCGATTACGCTCTAATGCAGATGCGTGAGCCTGCGATAGGACAGCGCCTCGGCGATATGCGCGCGGCCCACGACGGTCGCGGCCGCAAGATCGGCAATCGTGCGCGCCACGCGCAACACGCGATGATAGCCGCGCGCCGTCAGCCGCATGCGCTCCGCCGCTTCGGCGAGAAGCTTTGCGCCTGCCGCATCGGGCGATGCGACACGGTCGAGCAATTCGCCTTCGGCCTCGGCATTCGTGCGCAAGCCGGCCTCTTCAAAGCGTTCGCGCTGGATTATGCGGGCTGCGGCCACACGCGTGGCGACCGCTTCCGTTCCTTCCGAAGGCGGCGGCAAAGCGAGGTCTTGTGCAGAGACGGACGCGACCTCGACCTGGATATCGATGCGGTCGAGCAACGGGCCGGACAGCCGTGCCTGATAATCCATCGCGCATTTGGGCGCGCGGCCGCACGCTTGTGCGGGATCGCTTAGATGGCCGCAGCGGCACGGATTCATGGCAGCGACAAGCTGAAAACGCGCGGGGTATCGCACATGCGCATTGGCACGGGCGACGACAGCCTCACCGCTTTCGATGGGCTGACGCAGGGAATCCAGAACCCCGCGCTGGAATTCCGGGAGTTCGTCCAGGAATAAAATCCCAAGATGAGCAAGGCTCACTTCCCCGGGCTTCACGCGCAAGCCGCCGCCGACAAGGGCAGCCATGGAGGCTGAATGATGCGGGCTGCGGAACGGCCGTCTGCGTGAGATCGCGCCATCGGGCAATTCACCCGCAAGGCTTTGGACCATGGAAATCTCCAGCGCCTCACGTGCATCAAGTGGCGGGAGCAGTCCGGGGAGCCGCATCGCGAGCATCGATTTGCCCGCGCCTGGCGGCCCGATCATGAGCATGTTGTGGCCGCCCGCGGCTGCGATCTCCAGCGCGCGTTTGGCGGTTTCCTGTCCCTTCACGTCGCGAAGGTCCGCGGTCTTGCCTTTGTCATCGGCCAGCTTCGGTGAAGGCGGGTTCAGGACCGACGCCCCCTTCATGTGATTGACGAGCGCGATGAGCGATGGCGTCGCGATGATGTCGAGCTGCCCCGCCCAGGCCGCTTCCGGCCCGCACGCAGCGGGGCAAATGAGCCCGCGCCCGGCGGCACTCGCCGCAATCGCAGCAGGCAATACGCCCGCCACGGGTGAGACCTGCGCATCGAGCGAAAGCTCACCCATCGCCGTGTAGCCCATGAGTTCGCTGGCCGGCAGAACGCCCATCGCGCCGAGAAGCCCCAGCGCAATGGGCAGATCGTAATGGCTACCTTCCTTCGGCAGATCGGCAGGCGCGAGATTCACCGTGATGCGCTTGTAAGGCAGCGCCAATCCGATGGCGGTGAGCGCCGCGCGTACACGCTCGCGGCTTTCGCCGACCGCTTTGTCGGCCAGCCCTACGATCGTGAAGATGCCGTTGCCGCCGCTGTCGCCGATATGGACCTGCACGTCCACTTCGCGCGCTTCAATGCCCTGAAAGGCAACCGTGTAAATATGCGCGATTGTCATCGCCGCCCCCGAATGCGGGCAATGTTGAGCGAATATTCACGGCGCGCAACTTGCCGGGGCGCAGGAACTGTCTCAAAGTTTGTTGGCCGCCCAACTCGCGAAAAAGCAAAACCATGCTGGCACCCTTGCACGACCGGATTCTCGAGACTTACGCGGCCGAACCCAAATATGGCCGCACTTACGCGTTCGATCCGCCTGTCGATCTTTCGAGCCTGCAATTGTTTCGCGGCGGTGTGCCTTATGAGGCGTTCCGTGAAATGCGCGAGAATGCGCCGGTGTGCTGGTCGCGCGAGACGCTGACGGAGGGCGGGTTCTGGGCGCTCACATCTTATAAAGACGTGCGCGCGGTCTCGCTCGCGCCTGAAACGTTTTCGTCGGAATATGGCGGCATATTGATGGCCTATGGCACGCCGGACAAACGCCATCCGC
>DATHQA010000422.1:0-8964 GCA_035483375.1 Rhizomicrobium sp.
CACGACAAGCGCAAACGGCGCGTAGAGGAAGAACCGGTTGGAATAGCGCACGAGGGATTAGATCATCCGCATCGCGAGTAACCGCAAGCCACGCAAGTGTCGCAACCTTCGAGCTTCACGAAACTGGGGCTGCCGCAGCGCGGGCAATAGCGCGCTCGCGCGCCTTCGGCGGCAACGGCGACCGCGCGGCGTTCCTCTCGCGGCAAGGTCGCGTCGTGGGGCAGCATGAAGCCGATGGTGACGAGGTGGCGTTCGATGACTTCGCCGATGGCCGCGAGCAGCGAGGGCACATACCGCCCCGCCGTCCACTGTCCGCCGCGCGGATCGAACACGGCCTTCAATTCGTCCACGACGAACGACACATCGCCGCCGCGCCGGAACACCGCGCTGATCATGCGCGTGAGCGCGAGCGTCCAGGCATAGGCCTCCATATTCTTGGAATTGATGAACACTTCGAAGGGCCGCCTGCGTCCGTCCTGCTCGATATCGTTGATCGTAATATAGAAAGCGTGATCGGAATCCTGCCATTTGATCTTATAGGTCTCGCCGGGCAGCAATTCGGGCCGGTCGAGCGGCTGGGTCATATAGACGACGCCACCACTCGCGCGCGGCAGCAACGGCAATTCGGGTTCGAGCGCATTTGCGTCAGGAAGCGTTTCAAGCACCGCACCCGTGATCGCATTCGGGCGATAGGTTGTGCAGCCCTTGCAGCCCGTTTCGTAGGCTTTCAGATAAACATCCTCGAACGCACCGAACGCGATATCGGCGGGCACGTTGATCGTTTTGGAAATCGAACTGTCGATATATTTCTGGGCCGCCGCCTGCACCGCGAGATGATCGGTGGGCGAAAGTTCCTGTGCGGTGACGAAATAATCGGGCAGCGGCGTCTCTTCACCGAAGCGTTCGCGGAACATGCGATAGGCATAATCGTTCACGATGACTTCGCTGCGCGTGCCGTCAGCACCAAGAATTTTGCGTGAGTAGCTATAGGCGAACACGGGCTCGATGCCGCTCGACACATTGCCTGCGAAAAGCGAGATCGTACCGGTCGGCGCAATCGACGTAAGCAACCCATTGCGGATGCCATGCGCTGCGATTTGTTCGCGGATTTCTTGCGGCAGATTCTGCACGAAAGGCCGCGCCAGAAATTCATCGCGATCAAAAAGCGGAAATGCGCCTTTCTCTTTCGCGCGTTCGGCAGACGCCGCATAGGCCGCATGCGAAACGATGGAAAGCCAGCGTTCGATCAGCGCGATGCTTTCGGGCGAACCATAGCGCGCGCGGCAGAAGAGAAGGGCATCCGCCAATCCCGTCACGCCCAATCCGATGCGCCGTTTCGCGATCGCTTCGGCGCGCTGCGCCTCAAGCGGAAAGCGCGAAATATCGATCACATTGTCGAGTATGCGCACGGCCACGCGCGTCAGCCGCGCAAGCTCCGCTTCATCGAGAGCCGCACTTTCGCCGAACGGATCGCGCACCAATTGCGCAAGATTGATCGAGCCCAACAGACATGCGCCATAAGGCGGCAGTGGTTGCTCGCCGCAATTATGCGCCCAAAGCCCATTTGCATCGAACGCATTGAGGCCTGGGATTGCTGCATCGAAAACTTCGGCTTCCCCAGCGGCGACAACGCTTTTGACCGTTGTGACGAAAGCTTCGCGATTGAGGTTGCGCCGATATTGGCCGAGAAGATTTTCGAGCCGCGCCGCTTTCGCCGTATCCACAAAACCAATGCGCCGCGCGAAAACCGGCAGATTGTCGCCGGAAATCACCAATTCATGCTGCGCCTTGATCGGATAGGCTTTGCTGCCGCCTTTGCCGTCCGGCAGAACGCTCTGACCTTCCAGTCGGCGGTTTTCATAGATCGTGCTCGCAATGCCCAAGCGCAAAAGCATTCTCTGAACGGCTTTGAGCCGGGCGAGATCGCTTTGGCTAAGCCGAACGCTGACGCCTTTGGTCTGCGAACCTTGCACGCTTCCATCCGCATCGAAGAAGCCACGAAGAAATGCTTCGTGAAATGCGCTCGAACGGCGCTCCATTACCAGCGTGATGAATTTATTTCCTGTTTCCATACCGTGGGCGAGCGCCAATTTCCTGAGAGCGCCAGTGCTCATGCGCCACTCGCCGCGGCCTTCGATTTCGGACCATCCACGAAAATCTTCACGATGCGGCAGCGCACGGGCAGCATCGAGAGCTGCTTCCATCACATCGTGCACACCAGGTCTTTCGTCATCGCCATTGACCACTTTGCGGCCTGGCCAGACCGACAGAACGGCTTTGTCCGCTTTGAGAACGCCATCGCCGATCAGCAATCCGAGGAGATAGCCTTCTGCGGAATCGATACGCACATCCCTCCGATTGCCCCATTGCGGCGCATCGCGATGATCGTGGAGCAGAATTTCATCGCCGGATGAAAGCGAAGATGCTTCAGCCCATTCCCACTCGAGAGACCAACGCGTGCGCCGCGTAATTTTGCGAATGCAATGATCCGCTGTGAGATGCAAACTATGACCTTCGACAGTGCTGAGCTCCATAACCGGCCTGACGCCGCGCGAAAAAAAGCCTCTTCCGGTGCTTGGCCACACCCGGCCTTCTGCGACGGCTTCAAATGGTGCGTCTATGAGTTCTGTAATTTGCCGCGGCCCTTCGCTTGTCAGAATCCACGTATCGGCGGTAAGGCACGGGTTCGTCGCCGAAATCGTTTCGCAATAGGAAAGATTGTTCGCGGCATTGATGCGGTCGATGAAGATCACGCCGGGTTCAGCGGTCTCATAGGTCGAACGCATGATGCGGTCCCATAGACCGCGCGCGCGAACGGTCTTGAACACGCGCCCGCCGAACACGAGATCCCAATCGCGATCCGCGCGCACGGCATCCATGAACGCATCGCTCGCAAGCACCGACAAATTGAACATCGAGAGCCTGCCCGCTTCGCGCTTGGCGTCGATGAACGTCTCGATGTCGGGATGATCGCAAGCAAGCGTTGCCATCATCGCACCGCGGCGTGCGCCCGCCGACATGATCGTGCGGCACATCGCGTCCCATACCTGCATGAAGGAAACGGGGCCGGAGGCGTCCGCGCCGACGCCTGCGACCGGCGCACCTGCCGGACGCAGCGTCGAGAAATCGTAGCCGATGCCGCCGCCTTGTTGCAGCGTCAGCGCCGCCTCGCGCAGGGCGGAGAAGATGCCGTCCATCGAATCGGGGATCGCGCCCATGACGAAGCAATTGAACAGCGTCACGCTGCGGCCCGTGCCTGCACCTGCGAGGATGCGTCCCGCCGGAATGAAGCCGCCGCCGGAAAGTGCTGCGTTGAATTCCGCGCTCCATTGCGCGCGCGTGGCGGGCGCCTCAGCGGAAGCCGCGGCACTCGCAACACGCATGAAGGTCTCGGCCACATCGCGCTCGATGGGCGTGCCGTCGGCGGATTTCAGCCGGTACTTCATGTCCCAAATCTGGCGGGAAATCTCGCTCATTGCTCCAGTCTACATGATCCAGGGTACAAATATGTTCACTATTTGTTTCAATTTCAAGAGGCAGCGAACGTTTTAATGGGCTGCGCGTCCGAGTGTTTCCACCAATCCATCGAGAATCTGCTGGACGGCAAAGGCGGCCAGGATCAAGCCCATGATTTGCGTCATCACCATGATGCCCGCCGACCCCAGGAACCGCTGGATCTGGCCGGCAAGCAGCAGCGCAACCAGCACCACGCCAAGTACGCCTATGGTGAGGCTGGCCGTGATCGCCTGTTCGGGGATCGAATAATGATTGTAGTCCGTCAGCAGGACCACAGCGAGCAACGCGCCGGGACCCGCAATGGAAGGCATCGCGACCGGGAAGATGGCGATCTCCAGCGGCGTCCGCGTCGGTTCGGATGCGCCGCTCTGGTGATGGCCGCTCAGGATCATCTGCAAGGCAAATACGAACAGGATGGCGCCGCCGGCGATCCTGAACGCGGGCACGCCGATATGCATTTGATCGAATATGTATTGCCCGCACCACAGGAAAAGCATCAGAACCACAAGCGCGACGAGCACGCTGATAAGGGCAACTTTTCTGCGATCGCGAGAGGCAAGGCCTGCCGTGGCAATCAGAAAAATCGGAATCGATCCGACGGGATCGAGAACGACGAATAAGGTGACAATGTTCGAGATAAGATGCAGGCCCATGCGTGCCATCGTGCAGGCAATCGCGCCTTAAAGCTATCGCCCTTTCCTACGGGCTTCCGCGATGAGCCGCGCGGTCGCGGTTTCAATGCCGGTTTCGAGCACGGTCATGAACTCGCGCCGCTTCAGGCCCGGCGGGATGAGAGGAAGGAATTCGAGCACAATTCGGCCCGGCTTCTTGATGAAACCCGCCGGGCCCGTCCAGTAAAGGCCGGAGTTCAGCGCGATCGGCGCGCAGGCCACATCGAGCTGGCCGTAAAGCCCCGCTACGCCCGGTTTGTAATCGGGCGCCTGGCCCGGCTGCTTGCGCGTGCCTTCGGGGAAAATCGCGACAGAGCGGCCTTGCGCGAAGATCGCGCGCGCTTTGCCCACCATGACGCGCAAGGCCGACGCGCCCGCCTCGCGGTCGATGGCGATCATGCCCACCTTGCGCGCATACCAGCCATAGAACGGAACGTTGAGCAGGCTTTCCTTGAGTACAAAGGCGGGCATGCCGAGTGTCATATAAATCGCCATCGTGTCCCACATGCTCATATGCTTGGACGCGATGAGCACGCCTTGCGGCGGTGGCGTCCCGCGAATCTCCCAATCGAGGCCCGCGAACACTTTCAATCCCCAGATCGTCGCCCGGCACCACAAGCGCGAGGTGTGCATGGCCACGATGCGCGGCATGAGAAGCGCGGGCAGGCAGCCGATATTGATGACCGCCGATATGAACGCGAACCAGATGAAGAAGATCGTGGAGCGTATGATGACCATGTCATGCCCCCATGCGCGTCATCACAAGGCTTGCGAGATATTTGAGATATTCGCCGTTGAGCAGCAGGATCGTATGCGGATTGCGCCACCATTGCGCCACATCCACGCCTTGCGACGGCACGGGCCAGGGCTCAAGCCGCACACCCGGCATAAGGGCAGAAAATTCGGCAAGGCTGCGCGGCATGTGGTAATTCGTCGTCACGATGATGAGGCTTTTATAATTGTGCTCGCGTGCCCAATCGGCCGTCTCTTCCGCATTGCTGTGCGTGTCGGTCGCGAAGAAGCCGAGATCGGCGCAGCAATCGAAACGTGAGCGGCCGTGCACACGATGCTTCAAATCTTCTTTCGTAGCAGACGCCGCAACGCCCGTGATGAGAAGCCGCTTCGCCGTTTTCTTTTCGAGCAAAGCGGCGGCGGCTTCCAAGCGCAACGGCCCGCCCGTCAGCGCGACAACGCCATCTGCGGGCGCGGGCGGCATGGGCGGTTTGGCGACCTCATTCACGAACATGAGAAAACCGGCAACATAGGCGGCAAGCAAAAGCGTCAGGAATGCGAGCGCGCCGCGCATCAATAGATTTTCCGCAACGCCGACAAGACGGACGCACGCGCCGTCGCCCATGCAATCGCGCTCACGACGATGGGCACGGCGATGAGCCACAGCGCTTCGATGGGCCGCAGCGCGATGGGCGGCAGGAACGGCACGGCTTCGACGCCCGCCATTTCCAATCCGCCTGCCGCCAGGAACACGACGGCTGCAACGCCTGCACCGATGGCCGATGCGATAAGCGCTGAGCGGAAATAATGCCGCTCGAAGGCGCGCGAGATGAAATCCGAATGCGCGCCCATCTGATGCAACAGCGCTACAATTTCGTGATGCGCCTGCAATCCAGCGCGCGTCGCGAATGTCACGGCGGCGGCGGTCGCGACCGCGATGAGCATGAGGATCGCATAGCCGGACCATACAATCGCGTCGGCCAATCCTTTCAGCCGCGCGATCCAGTGCGAATGATCGTCCAGCGTGGAATCGGGTGCGGCGGCTTTGAGCCTGCTTTCAAGGCCTATGAGATCGATGCGCTGTCCGGGCGTGAGCGTCGCATCGATAAGGCGCGGCAGAGGCAGATCGGCGACAAGCGCATCCGCGCCGAGCCAGGGCCGCACAAGACTCATGGCTTCGTCCTGCGAAACGGCCGAGACATGGATGATACCCGGCGTCGCGTTGAGCACGGCGAGTGCTGCATTGGTTTCCGTGTCGAGGTTCTGCGGCGCCGCGCTGTCGGCTGGCGGAAGAATCTGCACCGTCACGCGGCCCGATAATCCCGCACGCCAGCCTTGCGCCGCGCGATCGGCCACGAGCGATGCACCGAGCGCAAGGGCTGCCAGAAACGCCATCACGCCAATGACGACTTCGAGCGGCGCTGCGCCCTGTTCGCGCGGCAGGATCGCGCCTGTTCTTGTCTCGTCGTCGCTCATGCGCGTGCCGTTCGCAATTCGACCAAGCGTCCATCGACAAGCCGCATCTCTCGCGCCCGCGTGCGCTCGATAAGAAGGCGATCATGCGTCGCGATGAGCACCGTGGTGCCGAGCCGGTTCAATTCCGCGAACAGGCGGATGAGCCGCGCGCCGATTTCCGGATCGACATTGCCGGTCGGCTCGTCGGCGATGAGAAGATCGGGCCGCCCCACAACCGCGCGCGCAATCGCCACGCGCTGCTGCTCGCCGCCGGAAAGTGTGGGCGGTCTTGCATCGAGCCGGTCGCCCAATCCGACCCAGGAAAGCAGCTCCTCCACATCATGGGCGAAATTCGCTTCCCGTTTGCCCGCAAGGCGCAGCGGCATCGCGACATTCTCGAAGGCCGATAGATGATTGAGCAGGCGGAAATCCTGAAACACGACGCCGATGCGCCGCCTCAGCGCGGGGAAATCCTGCCGCTTGATCTGGGCCGGATCATGCCCGAACAGCGAGATCACCCCGCGCGAAGGCGGCTCGGCGAGGAAGATGAGCTTCAGCAGCGTGGACTTGCCCGCACCCGAAAGCCCAGTGAGGAATGTGAACGATCCCGCCTCCAGCGTGAATGTCACGTCGCGCAGCACCTCCGGCCCCGCGCCGTAACGCATGCCCACATTTTCGAAACGAACCATGGGGCGAAGATAGTCGGCGCGGCGCGCAAGGCAAATCGCGTGCCTTGCCCCTTGGGCCGCCATGCCTCTAATTTCGGCGCATGATCATCACCTGTCCCCAATGCGAGACGCGCTATCAGACCGATGCGTCGAAGTTCATGCCTTCGGGCCGCACGGTGCGCTGCGCCAAATGCGGGCACAAATGGCATCAGGAGCCGGAGACGGCCACCGCACCCGCCGCCGCCGATGCCGTTGCGGAAGTCGAGCCGCCGCCTGTCGTGGCGACCGCGGTAGAGGAAGAGTCTAAACCGCGCAGCAATTTCACCGCGATCCCGACGCCGCTTGCTGAAACGCCGGAGGAACCGAAGCGCAGCCGCCTGCGTGCTGTGGTGGGCTGGCTTGGACTCTTAATTCTTATTCTGTTGATCGGTTGGGCGGCAGTGACGTTCCGGCAGGCGATCGTCGCGTCGTGGCCGCAATCGGCGTCGCTTTATGCAATGCTCGGACTCGATGCGAATGCGGAAGGTGTCGCATTCGCCGATGTCACTTACGCGCGCGAGACGGAAGACGGTGCGCCCGTGCTCGCCGTGTCGGGGCGCATCGTCAATGTGGGCCATGAGGAATTGCCCGTGCCGCCGATTCGCGTGGCGCTCACGGATAACGACAAACGCGAGCTTTATCATTGGAGTTTCTCGGCAAGCGTGGCGACGCTCAATCCCGGTCAGGCCGTGCCGTTCACGACGCGGCTGCCAAGCCCGCCGCCCGCCGCGCGGCATCTGGAGTTGCGGTTTACGAAAACGGGTGAGTAAACACGCCTGTCATCCCCGGCTGAGCGTTGCGCCGGCAATGCGAAGGGAAGGGGACCCAGATAGTGATCCTCGCGCGGTGATAAAAAGGTCGAAGGATATTTTTTGAAACCGGACTTGTTTTGCCGCCTGGGTCCCCTTGACCTCGCGTTGCGTTCGCAACGCTCGCCGGGGATGACAAGCAGGATTCAAAATTCTCTCAACAACCTGTCGATATAATCCAATTCTTCCTGCGGCCGTCCGCGTTCCGCCGCGCGTCTGCGCAATTCCATGAGGATGGAGCGCGCGCGTTCAAGCGTCGCCTGATCGGGTACTTTCACGCCATTGCCCGCAAGCGCGCCGCGCGCGCCGTTCATGCGGCCCAGCGGATCTTCCTGCTGGCCATTGCCGGCCTGACCCTTCTCGCCATTCATGATATCTTTCGCAAGTTCATCCGCGCCTTTGCGCATTTCGTCGAGCGCGCTCTGTTCGCTGCCATGTGCGTTGTCGAGGTCTTTCGCGCCAAGCTTTCCTTGCGCATCGCCCATCGCCTGACCGGCATGGCCGAGATTCTGCGGCGGCTTTACACCCTGGCCGTTGAGCGATTTCTGCAACGCATCGAGCGATTGGCGCAATTGGCCCTGTTGCTGCGAAAGTCCTTTCGGCCCGCCATCCTTAGGATCGCCCGCGCCCTGTTCCTGGCGGAACGTCTTGTCGAGCAACTCGCGCTGGCGGCCCATGAGTTCGCCCAAATTCTTCACCGCATCGCTGCGCGCTTTGTCCTGCGGCGAGTTTCCGCCGCCGCCTGCGCTGTTCTGCGACATTTGAAGATTCTCAAGCATGTTCTGCAGCATGGCGAGCAATTGGGCGGCCTGATCGCGCGCGCCCGTCTGCGCCATTTGCTGGATCGCCTGCAACAAGGTTTCCAGATCCTGCTGGCTCAGTGTCTTCGAACCCGGCGGCGGAGGCTGCCCGCCCGGCTGCGCGTTCTGCGCCAGCGACTGCAGATAGCGTTGCAGCGCCTCGCGATAGCGTTGCAGCAACGCTTCGATCTCGTCGTCAGGCGCACCGCGCGCCAGTGCCATGGTGAGCATCTGCTGCAACATGCGCAATTGTGCCGCCGCCAGCGAAAGCCCG
>DATHQA010000423.1:0-6363 GCA_035483375.1 Rhizomicrobium sp.
GGCCGGGTTCGCATGTCGTGTGCGCGGTGACGGGCGCGAAAATCCCGCTGGAGGCGCTGCGTTACTGGAGCGTCGATCTGCAGGAGCCCTACGCCTCCGCCGCCATCGCATTCAAGCGCCATCAGGAAACGGGAAAGACGCCATCATGATCGCTCGCCGGCGATTTCTCGCCGGTGCGCTTTCGCTGGTAGCCCTGCCGCGTATCGCGCGTGCGGACGAGGCGCGGCTTTCGTTCACGGGGTCGATGGAGCAAGGTGGGCTCGTCATTGGCCACACGCGCGACGCTGCGCATGTGATGGTGGATGATGCGGAAATCCATTTGTCGCAAAACGACGATTTTGCTTTCGGATTTTCCTACGACCGCACAGCACCTGCGCATGTGAAAATCACATATGTAGATGGCACGAACGACGCGCGCGATGTGACGCCCGTCGCGCGCACTTACGAAACGCAAAGCATCACAGGCGTGCCGGAGGAATATGTCTCGCCGCCGCCGGAGGTTCTCAAACGTATCGCGCATGAGAACGAACTCATCGTTGCCGCGCGCACGCATGACACCGATGCCGATGGGTTCGCCAACGGCCTCGATTGGCCGGTACCGGGCATCATCAGCAGCGTGTTCGGCAGCCGCCGCATCCTGAACGGCAAAGCGATGGCGCCGCATCTGGGTGTGGATATCGCAGCGCCCGAAGGCACGCCGATCAAAGCGCCCGCGAGCGCTGTCGTTTCAATCGCCGATGATTATTATCTCGATGGCGGTTTCACGCTGCTCGATCACGGGCGCGGGGTGTTCACGTGCTATCTGCATCAGAGCAAACGTTTCGTGCGTGCGGGCGACACGGTGCAGCGCGGGCAACAGATCGGCCTTGTCGGCAAAACGGGCCGCGCCACGGGCCCGCATCTGCATTGGGGCCTCAACTGGTTTCAGGTGAAACTCGATCCTTCGCTTTCGACGGCGACACCTTCGCCGCCACGCGCCTGACCGGGCACGTGCGAGCGGCGGCCCGTGGGTTTGTCCTTCGCCTGTGGCCAGCGGCGATGCAGCCATAGCCACTGTGAGGGCCGCACGCGCACGCATTGTTCGATCGCTTCGTTGATCTTTACGGTCAGCGCATGCACATCGCGGTCGTGATCGCCGGTCGGTTCGAATTCGACAGGTGGATGCACGGTCATGCGGAAGCGCGCTCCACCGAGGCGCTCATTGGACGCAGGCAGGATGATAGAACCGAGTTTCAAATGCAGCGCGGCCGGCGCGGGCGTCGTCATCGCCTCGCGGCCGAAGAACGGCGCGGGGATGCCTTCATTCGTTTTCTGATCGACAAGAAGCAGGATCGCCTTGCCGCGGCGCAGGAATGTGAAAATCCTCTTCACGCCCTGTGCACCCTTGCTGATCTGTTCCTTTGGCCCGCATTTGACGCGCTGCTTTACGATCCAATTGCCGACATAGGGATTGTTGACGGGGCGGTAGACCTCACCCGATTCATAGCCGTGCTGATGCGCCGCGAAGGGCATCGTCTCCCAATTGGCGAAATGGCCGGACACGAACATGACGCCTTTGCCGCTCGCCATCGCGGCATCCGAAATATCGACATTGACGATTTCGATGCGCGGGTTCGGCCCATGCATCGTGATTTTATCGAGATGCGCATATTCGGCGACCGTGCGGCCGAGATTGTCCCACATCTCGCGCAGAATCGTTTCGATCTCGGCGTCGGATTTTTCGGGATAGGCGGCACGCAGATTGTCACGCGCGCGTTGGGAGAGCGACGTGCGATAGAGAATCTCGCGGCCCAGGAATCCACCCGCCGCCGAAGCGCCGTCGATTCCAAGAAGCCTGAAAAAGCCGATAAGAAAGAAGAAACCCGCGGCCTCCAGCCCATAACGCAGGCGACTGGAAAGCGGCAGGGTTCGCGTGTCCGCTGCACTCATGAATCCGCGCTACCGTGCGGGGGCTACAGTGTCAAGCAGACGGCCCAGTGCCGCGGGATCGTCGAACACCGCACGCAAGGGCAATGTGGCGATATCCTCGCGCTCCGCGTCCGTCAGCCGCATGTAATCTTTCTCCGTTGTAATGAGGACGGCGGAGGTGGCGCGCGCCTGAGTCTTAAGCTTTGCGATCTCGCCGGGTGTATAGGCGTGATGATCCGGGAAGGCGTGGGCATCGATAATATCCGCGCCCAATGCGCGCAGAGATGCAAAGAATTTCTCCGGACGGCCGATGCCGGCGAAGGCGATGACCTTGCCTTTGGCTTGCGGAATTTCACCTGTGCGCAGATGCGCGCGCAACACGGGACCGCTGAAGTTTTTCAAGTCGGGCGGACCTTCACCTATGACGATAACTGCATCGGCACGCGCGAGGCCTTGAACAATGGGTTCGCGCAATGGTCCTGCGGGCAATACGCGCTCATTGCCGAAACCCGTCTCGCCATCGACGACGATAAGCGAAAGATCTTTCGCGAGCGAGAAATTCTGATGACCGTCATCCATGACGATGACGTCGGCGTTTTGTTCGGCGAGGGCGGCACCCGCAGCACGATCACGCGAAACAAAGGCCGGTGCAGTGCGCGCAAGCAGCAAAGGCTCATCGCCGACATCGGCTGCGCGATCCATTTGCGGATTGACCGCCAGCGGCCCTTGCTTCGTGCCGCCGTATCCCCGGGAAAGGAACGCGGGCTTGAGCCCCCGCGCGATGAGCGTTTCCGCGATTGCGATGGCGACGGGCGTCTTGCCCACGCCGCCGACCGTGAGATTGCCGACGCAGATCACTTTCGCGCGCGAGCAATAGGGACGCGCGTGACGCGCTTTCCGCGCAACGCTTGCGCCATAGGCCCATGAGAGGGGAGACAAGGCCATGCGCAACGCGCGTGAAGCTGCGTCGTCGCGATGCCAGAATTCAGGCTCGCGCATCGCCCGCCAGCAGCGTTTCGACGAATTCAGCCGTCTTGCCGACCGCGCCGCCCAATTTCTCCGCGCCGTGAAACGCAGCGTCGCCGAGCCTGCGTGCTTCGGATGGATCTCCGAGCACGCGGTTCGCAAACGCCGCGATATCGCCGCTGGTTGCGATGCGTCCGCATTCCTGCGCGGAGAAGATCGCGTCATAGGCTTCGACGAAATTGTCCGTATGCGGACCCGCGATCACCGCGCAATGAAGCCGCGCCGGCTCCAGCGGATTTTGCCCGCCGTGCTGGATGAGGCTTCCACCCATGAACGCGAACGGCGCGGTGCGATAGAATAGGCCCAATTCGCCCATCGTGTCGGCGACATAGATCGCGGTGTCGCGCGAGGGCAGCGCATTGTCGCTGCGCCGCCGCACGCTGCGCGTGCCACACAGCATGGCCACTTCCGCGCCGCGGTCGGGATGGCGCGGCACGATGATCGTGAGAAGATCGCGATGCGTCTGGCGGATCGTATCATGCGCCGGCAAAAGCGTTTCGTCTTCGCCGGGATGCGTGCTCGCCGCAAGGAACACAGGCCGCGAACCGATGGCGAGTTTGAGCACGTCGAGCTTGCCGGGATCGGCGGGAAGCGGCGGCGCATCGGCCTTGAGGCTTCCCGTCACACGCACATCCTGCGCGCCGAGGGTGCGAAAGCGCGCGGCGACTTCTTCGTTTTGCGCAAGACATGCATCGAAGGCGCGCATCAATGCGGCGGCGGTTGCGGGCGCATAACGCCAGCCTTCGGCGGAACGCGCCGACATGCGGGCATTCACAAGGCCAAGCCGCACGCCGCGTTCCTTTGCGGCGAGAATAAGGTTCGGCCACAGATCGGAGTCTATGAAAAGTCCCACATCCGGTTTCCAATGATCGAGGAAGCGCGTGACGGCGGACAGCGTGTCGATGGGCGCGAATTGATGGATCGCGCCTTGCGGCAAGCGCTCCGCCATCAATTGCGCGCTTGTCACTGTGCCGCTTGTGACGAGCGCGGAACGGCCGGGCTTCAGCAACACTTCAAGCAAGGGCAGTGCGGCGAGACTTTCGCCCACGCTCGCGCCATGGATCCAGATGAGCGTACCCGGCGGCCTTTGCGCATCCGTGTAACCGAGGCGTTCCTGCAAACGCGCACGATCCTCCTTGCCGCGCACGGCGCGCTCCTGCAGGACGAGCCGCGCCACGGGCGAAAGCGCCGTCGTTGCGGAGCGATAGGCGCGTATACCGAGCGGCGTTCGTTCCATTATGAAACTCTCATGGCAGGTTCGGGCTCTTCGGTCTCGCTGTCGTCGAGATTGTGCTGATAAAGGCGCGCATAAAGGCCGGCCTGCGCCATCAATTCCGCATGCGTGCCGGATTCCACGACATGGCCCGCATCGAACACATAGATACGGTCGGCGTCGAGCACGGTCGTCAACCGGTGCGCGATGACGATGGTCGTGCGGCCTTTCATGAGGATATCGAGCGCTTCCTGCACCTGACGTTCGCTTTCGCCGTCGAGCGCCGATGTCGCTTCGTCGAGGAGAAGGATTGGCGCGTTGCGCAACATCGCGCGCGCGATCGCGATGCGCTGGCGCTGGCCGCCGGAAAGCTTCAGGCCCCCTTCACCGACGCGCGTGTCGTAACCTTGCGGCAATTCACTGATGAAACCATGCGCGGCAGCGGAACGTGCTGCATCTTCGATCTCGCTGCGCGTCGCATCGCGGCGGCCGAGCGCGATATTGTCCGCCACGGATTCGTCGAACAGGATCGGTTCCTGCGTCACAAGCGCGATGGCATTGCGCAAGGATTCCAGTTTGACGCGAGCGATATCCTGCCCATCGACCTCGATTGTGCCTTCATCGACTTCGTAGAAACGCAACAGCAGATTGAACACGGTCGATTTGCCTGCGCCGGATGGCCCCACAAGCGCGATCTTCTTGCCTGGCGGGATATCGAGCGTGACATGTTCGAGCGCAAGCGTATCGGCATAACCGAATGTGACATTCTTCATGCTGACAGCGCCTTCCGTCACACGCAGAGACGCCGCTCCCTTGCGATCGGCGATACGCGGTTTCTCGTCGATGATCGCGAAGATGCGGTCGGCGGCAGAAATGCCGGACGATGCCGTCGCCCAAAGCTGCGTGAGATTGCGCACGGGCTGCAGCGCGAGGAGCAGCGCGGCCAGAAACGAGGCGAAATGATTGATGCCGATCTCGCCGCGCATCGCCTGCCAGCCTGCATAATAAATCGTGGCGGCGATCACGATGCCCGCGAACAGATCGCTCGACGGCACGGCAGCGGAACGCGTGCGCACGATGCGCAACAGATATTTGAGCCGCTCTGCGATGCGCTCGTGGCCGCGCGCGGAGATGTGCTGCTCGAGCGAATAAGCCTTGATGATGCGGCGGCCGTCGAGTGCTTCGGAGATCACGGTCGAAAGTTCGGCCGTTTCCTGCATGCCGCGTGAGGCCGCGCGCCTGAGCGATTTGCCGATGGCTTGCGTCACAAGTGCTACGGCAGGCAGCACGACGAGCGCAATCGCAGCCAATCGCCAATCCTGATAGAGCATCACGCCCGTCAGCGCCATGAGCGATAGGAATTCGAGCCCAAGCCCCGCGATGCCGCGCACGATGGCTTCGCGCATCATCGTCGCGTCATAGAGGAAGTTGGACACAAACTGCGCCGAATGCACCGCGTTGAGCGAGGCGAGATCGCGCCGCACAAGCGCATCGAACATCTCGCGCTGTGCATCCGCCACCACGCGCTCGCCCATCGTGTCGATGAACGTCATCTGGAAGAACGTCATCGTCGCGCGCACGACGATGACGCCGAACACAGCTAGCGGAATGACGACGAGCATGTCCGTGCGCTTCTCGAGGAAGATGAGCTTGATCGCAGGGTCGAGCAGCCAGGACAGCGCGCCCGTCGCGCATGCCGTCACGATCATGCAGAACACGGCCACGCTAAGCATGCGCCATTGCTTGCGCACATAATGGCGGAACAGGCGGCGCACGATGGCTGTGGGCGAAAGCGGCGCAGGCAAGACTGTGGCGGTGGGGCCGTTCGACATGGGCCGAGGGTCTAGCATGGGGCGCGGGCCGGGCGCGACATGGCCGGATTCATGGGCAAGTCAGTGCGTCTCGCCCGTTTCCGGGTCCATCAACCGGTGCACATGGACAACAAAATAGCGCATTTGCGCGTTGTCGACGGTCCTTTGCGCTGCCCCGCGCCAGGCGGCAAGCGCTTCCCTGTAGTTCGGATACATGCCCACGATGTCGAGCTTGCTCAGATTCTTGAACTCGATGCTGCCCATCGAGACGAGTTCGCCGCCAAAGACGAGATGCAGAAGCTGTTTCGGATGGTCGTCGTCCATCGGGTTCTCTACCCCTCAAGATCCGGCCACCGTCATCCCTTCGATGCGTATGGTCGGCGCATTCGTACCATAGCGGAAAAC
>DATHQA010000424.1:0-8197 GCA_035483375.1 Rhizomicrobium sp.
CAGCTCGGCATGGGCGCGTCGTGGCGCGTTGGCATCGATAGCGAGCACCGCACGGGCCTCGTCACGCGGGGGCTTTATCGTTTCTCCCGCAACCCGATTTATGTGGGAATGTTCATGGTGCTTCTGGGCGTCTTCCTCGAAACGCCGAATGCGGTGACGCTTGCGCTGCTTTTCACACTGAGCGTGGCCGTCTCCACTCAGGTGCGCCTCGAAGAGGATTATCTTTCGCAGCAGCACGGTGCAGCCTATGCTGCCTATCGCACAAGCGCGAGACGCTGGATTTGAAGACGTTCTATTCGCCTGCGCATCTGGCGCATGCCCCGAAGGAAGAGTTCGAAGGCGGGCGGCTCACGCCGGCCGTCGAAATTCCCGAGCGTGCGGAATGCGTACGTGCACGTATCGAGGCGCGCAAGCTTGACGCAATCGAAGCGCCGTATGATTTCGGTCTCGCGCCGTTATTGCGCATACATGATACGGAATTCGTGGAGTTCATCGAAGGCGCGCACGCGCAATGGCGGGCACGATATGGCGAGGATGCGCCACCTGCGATTCCAACCGCCTGGCCCGCGCGCGGTTTGCGCGACAGACGGCTTGGCGATATCGAAGCGCGGTTAGGTGCCTATGCGTTCGATACCGCAACGCCAATCCTCAAAGGCACATGGGATGCCGCGCGCACAGCCGCGAATGTGGCACTCAGCGCTGCAGACGAAATTGCGGGCGGTGCCCGCTCTGCCTTCGCGTTGACGCGCCCGCCCGGCCATCATGCGAGCCGCGATGTGTTCGGTGGTTATTGCTACCTCAACAACATCGCGATCGCGGCGCAATGGCTGACCGACAAAGGCCTGCGGCCTGCGATCCTCGATGTCGATTACCATCACGGCAATGGCACGCAAGCGATCTTCTACGACCGCGCGGATGTTTTCTTCTGTTCCGTTCACGCCGATCCGATATTCGCTTTTCCGCATTATCTGGGATTCGCCGACGAGCGCGGTATAGGCCTAGGCGAGGAAAAGAATCTGAACCTGCCCTTGCCGCGCGGTACGGCATGGCATGATTACAGACAAGCGCTTGATACCGCCCTCACGCGCATCGCGCATTTCGGGCCGGATGTGCTGCTCGTTTCGCTCGGCCTCGACACGTTCAAGGATGATCCAATCTGCCAATTCCAATTGCAGACGGAGGATTATCTGCGCCTCGGCGAAAGGCTGGCGCAGTTGGGCAAACCCACATTGTTCGTGTTCGAAGGCGGCTATGCGCTCGACGCGCTCGCGGAGAATACGGTCAACGTGCTCGAAGGCTTTCTTGGCCGCTGATTATTTGGCGACCGGCGTTTCCTATCTTTCTTCAATACGGCACGCCCAGCGCATTGCAAAGGAATTTCATGAGCGGACTCGCCGCTTTGAACGTTTCCGAAACCTCGCTGATGATCTTCGGATGTTGCGTGAGCTTGGGTTTCTCCTCGCGCATTGCGAAAAAGCTTTTGCGCTTGATATCGCCGATATGGGGATGCGCGGGATCGAATCCGCGCGGCGGCCGCGTCAGCGCATCGCCCTCCACGCCGCCGAAATGCTTGGCGAAATTCTTGTCGGTCTTGATCTTCGTCCAGGCGGACGGTTTCGCGGCGATGAACATGCGCACCTGACCCAGAGCATCGGAGGGCGGCATCCACAATCCGCCGCCGATCAGCACCTCATCCGGCGCGAAATGCATGTAGAAACCGGGCGCGTGCACGTCCTTGCCGCCGGCATGACGAAAATGACATGCGGCATGTTCCTTGTACGGACGTTTGTCCTTCGAGAAGCGTACATCGCGATGGATGCGGAACATCGAGCCGCCATTGGGCCGCGGGTCCGCCGTGAAATGCTTCGACACTTTCTTCAAATGCGGCGCCACCGCGGAAATGAACTCCGATATGGGCGCCTGCACGCTATCGCGATAGCGCTGTTTGTTGTCTTCGAACCAGGCGCGTTCGTTGTTCGCTTTCAGCTCGCGGAAAAACGCGTAGAAATCGTCCGGAAAACCCTTGAAGCTATCGACCATTCTCCACCCCGTTATTTTGGGGCGAGTGTAGCATCACGGCTTGTGACCGAAAATCCTTTCGAGCGGCGCGACATCGCCTTTGTTCGACGCGATTTTGAACAGCCCGCTCGCGCGCAGGACGGGCGCGCCGTCCGCCGTCACCATGCATTGCGCAAAGGCAAGATTGCGCGTCGTGCGCAGGATTTCCGTCTGCCCCTCGACCCAGGCGCCGAGCGGCGCGGGCGCAAGGAAATCCGCGTTCAGGCTGATCGTGGGCAGAAAGCCCGGATCGATGTCCGCCTGCAGGCGAATGCCGAACGGCAATTGCATGTCGGCAAAGGTCATGAGCATGCCGCCGTGACAGATATTCGCCGGATTGCAGTGACGCTGCTCCACGCGAAAACCAAGACGGAAATATTTCCCGTCGCGCTTGCCGTAAAGCGGACCGGTCAGCTCGATGAAACTGACGGGGAAATTGAGCGCAGAAAAACCTTCGGGGATGTTTGTTGTCATGGAGTGCCTTCAATAGCGATCTGTATATGATCTATCGGCGCGGCTAAATTCATACAAGTACAATCAATCCGTCCGCTTCACGATACGCTTTGTCTTTTGGATTCGGTCAAAAAAACGGTCGCGCACATGCGCGAAGAAACGCGGCGGAAGTACGCCATACGCAATCGTTGACACGTCGCTATTGGGCACCGGACGCAAATCAGGTCCGGGCCATATGAAAGCATTTGTCTCCGTGATGACGATCCAAGACCTTTCGAAATCCAACCCAAGATGGGCTTTCACCGCTGACGGAATTTCAATCCCGTCCAAGGGATCGGAAGGCGGCGTGTGCGTTATCGGAACAACGAGAATTTCCCGTTTGCCGTCGCTTTTGATGATTGCCATGACGATCGCGCAAGGACGTTCTTTGCCTCCCTCTTCGTATCCCGTGTCGTTCTCTCGCTTCCATAAATAAGAATATCGGATGACGAGGCCGGGGTGCGGCGCAGGAAAATTCACGGTGTCCAGTCTGTGAGCAAATCATCAAGATAGGCAAACTGTTCAGGCACTTTGGCATCACGGATTGCCGTGATCTGCTCTTCGGAAAGCTCGCTCAAAGCAAGCGCACGGCGGTCGCGGCGTTTCAGCCGCGCATATTCCTCCGCCGAAAGCAGTACCGTGCGCTCGCGGCCGTTCTTGGTGATGACAACAGGTTTTGTCAGCGCCATGTCTTGATAGCGGCCGATATTGTGATGGAACTCAGCCGAACTCACCGTGACTATTTTGTCCATAATCCTCAACTCCTAGATAATGCGGATTATACGCAGTTTTTGCGTAAGAAGGAATTGCGTAAGAAAGAAATTGCCTTGAAATCCCTTGACGCCCCGCCCCCTCGCGCCTATCTATCAAGTGCGGCTAGCACTCTCTCAGGATGAGTGCTGCTGCTTTAGAATTTCCGCAGACTAATCAACGCTTTAGGAGCCGAGACCTATGAAATTCCGTCCGCTTGGCGACCGCGTGGTCGTCCGTCGCGTCAAAGAAGACCAGAAGACCCCCGGCGGCATCATCATTCCCGATACCGTTCAGGAGAAGCCGCAGGAAGGCGAAATCATCGCCGTCGGCCCCGGCGCCCTCGACGACAACGGCAAGCGCGTCGCCCCCGAAGTGAAGGTTGGCGATTTCGTGCTGTTCGGCAAATGGTCGGGCACCGAAGTGAAGGTCGATGGCGAAGAACTCCTAATCATGAAGGAGTCCGACATCATGGGCATTCTTGAAGGACGTAAGGCCACCAAGAAAGCGGCCTAGCGAAATCGCGAGTAGCGAATAGACCCCTATTCGCTACTCGCCACTCGCATTCCTCACATTCAAAATCTGTTCAGGAGAACAAACACATGGCTGCTAAAGACGTAAGATTCGGCGCCGATGCCCGCGAGAAAATGCTTCGCGGCGTCGACATTCTGGCCGATGCCGTAAAAGTGACGCTGGGTCCCAAGGGGCGCAACGTCGTCATCGAGAAAAGCTTCGGCGCACCGCGCTCGACCAAGGACGGCGTCACCGTCGCCAAGGAAATCGAGCTGGCCGACAAGTTCGAGAACATGGGCGCGCAGATGGTGCGCGAAGTCGCCTCCAAAACCAACGACGCGGCCGGCGACGGCACGACGACGGCCACTGTTCTGGCGCAGGCGATCGTGCGCGAAGGCGCCAAGTCGGTTGCGGCCGGCATGAACCCGATGGATCTGAAGCGCGGCGTCGAGAAGGCGGTTGAAGCCGTCGTCGCCGACCTGAAAAAGCGCTCCAAGAAGGTCAAGTCGAACGAAGAGATCGGCCAGGTCGGCACGATTTCGGCGAACGGCGACAAGACCATCGGCAAGATGATCGCCGAAGCGATGGCGAAGGTCGGCAATGAAGGCGTCATCACGGTTGAAGAAGCCAAGACCGCCGAAACCGAACTGGAAGTCGTCGAAGGCATGCAGTTCGACCGCGGCTACATCTCGCCCTATTTCATCACCAACGCCGACAAGATGGTGGCCGAACTGGACGAGCCCTACATTCTCATTCACGAGAAGAAGCTGTCCTCGCTGCAGCCGATCCTGCCGATCCTCGAAGCCGTGGTTCAGGGCGGACGTCCGCTCGTGATCATCGCCGAAGAGGTCGAAGGCGAGGCGCTTGCCACCCTCGTCGTCAACAAGCTGCGCGGCGGATTGAAGGTTGCCGCGGTCAAGGCGCCGGGCTTCGGCGATCGCCGCAAGGCCATGCTGGAAGACATCGCCATCGTCACCGGCGGTCAGGTCATCAGCGAAGACCTCGGCATCAAGCTTGAGAATGTGAAGCTGAACATGCTTGGCACCGCCAAGAAAATCCGCATCACGAAAGACGACACCACGATCATCGACGGCTCCGGCAAGAAGGCCGACATTCAGGCCCGCGTCGGTCAGATCAAGCAGCAGATCGAGGAAACCACCTCCGACTACGACAAGGAGAAGCTGCAGGAACGCCTCGCGAAGCTCGCAGGCGGTGTTGCCGTCATCCGCGTCGGCGGCTCGACCGAAGTGGAAGTGAAAGAGAAGAAGGACCGCGTGGACGACGCGCTCAACGCCACGAAAGCGGCCGTTGAAGAAGGCATCGTTCCGGGCGGCGGCACGGCCCTGCTCTATGCCACCAAGGCGCTTGCAGGCCTGACCGGCGACAATGAAGACCAGAACGCGGGCATCGCGATCGTGCGCAAGGCGATTCAGTCGCCGATCCGCCAGATCGTCGAGAACGCGGGCGTGGAAGCTTCGATCGTCGTGGGCAAGCTGCTGGAACAGAAATCCGGCACGTTTGGTTACGACGCGCAGAACGAGAAATTCTGCGACTTCATCGAAAGCGGCATCGTCGATCCGACGAAGGTCGTGCGCACCGCGCTCCAGAATGCGTCGAGCGTTGCGGCCCTGCTCATCACCACCGAGGCCATGATTGCCGACCGTCCGAAGAAGGAAGCGGGCGCAGGCGGCATGCCCGGCGGCGGCGGCATGGGCGGCATGGGCGATATGGATTTCTGATTTCGCGCGGGCGAACGCCCGCGAGAAATCATCACGCCGAAGCTGCAAAGCAGCGACGGCGGATCGCCTAACCAGAAAGGCCCGGTGGAAACGCCGGGCCTTTTTGTTTGAACGCGCCGCGTCTATTATCGCCGGCATGCCGACGATCTCATTTTTCTATGGCATTGCGATCCGCATGTATTATCGCGATCATGCGCCGCCCCACTTTCATGCGGTCTATGGCGAACACGAGGCCTTTGTTTCGATAGAAAACGGGGAAATCATTGCGGGCCATCTGCCCAAAACGGCGACCCGACTGGTAAATGAATGGGCGCTTGCACGTCGCTCCGAACTTCGAGAAAATTGGGCGCGGGCGCAACAGAGCCTCCCGCTCGAACGACTTGCAGGATTGCAGGATGAATGAGCTGTCGCTGATCAAAGTCGTGAAGGTCGAGCCGCTGGGCGGTTATCGCCTGCGCATACGATTTTCCGATGGAAGCGTCGGCGAACGCGATTTCGCCGACATCATCGCCAAAGGCGGTCCGATGCTCGAACCTTTGCGCTATGTGAAATATTTTATGCGCGTGTTCACCGAATTCGGGGCGCCCACCTGGCCCAACGGCTACGACCTTGCACCGAATGCGCTCTACGCGGAAATGTCTGACGCGGGACTGCTGCGCCACGAAGAGCCTACCTTAGCGTGACAGTGAAAACCCTGACGATCACCCTGCCCGCCGACATGGCCGCTGCCGTCAAAGGCGCGGTCGCATGCGGCGATTACGCATCGAACAGCGAAGTGGTGCGTGAAGCGTTGCGCGACTGGAAAGTCAAACGCTCGTTGCAGCTTCACGAATTGGCCGCGCTGAAAGCCGACATCGATAAAGGCATGAAGGATTTGGCCAAGGGCCGTGTAAAAGATTTCGATATTGATCGCATTGTCAGACGGGGGAAAAAATTACTAAAAGGCCGCTCACCCTCCGCCTGACGGACGCCGCCGAAGCGGACCTTGCCGAAATCTGGGCTGATATCGCAGGCAAAGCTTCAGAAGCTTTTGCCACGCGTTTTCTCATTGCGCTCAAAAAACATTTCGAACCGCTGCGGCGTCATCCGCTTTCCGGTCCTGCTCGCGAGCAATTCGCGCCGGGTTTACGCGTGACGTTTCATGATCCTACGCGATCTATTATCTGCCTTCCAAGACCGCGATCGTAATCGTGCGCGTCATCCACGGCGCCCGCGATATCGCCGCAATGGCGGAACGCGGGGAGTTTAGCGAGTGAAGAAAACATGTTTGACTGAAACGGTGGGCGCAACTCGAAGGCTATGTTATCGTTTCTAAATGACGCCAGATCCCAAATGGTTGGAAATACTTAAAGCAAGCGGCTGGCAATCTTTGGCTATTGCTATCGCTTGTACTTCCTTCCTATGGATTGAACACAGTGGGTGGGTGCCAAAGCCACCAGATTGGACATTTTCTGCCGCTCTGTTTGGAGCGCTGCTATTTGGATGCCTCACGGTCGCTAGCTTTATAACAGCTGTTCTCAAATTTTTTCCAATACAAGAGTTCATTATTGACGAGATAATCACGCGACGTGAACAAAAATGGCTTCGGAATTACATTCCGAATATGACTGACCGAGAGAAAGAAATACTCGCCTACCTTCTCGTTAAAAACCAACGAACATTCATCGCTGCACAAGACGGCGGTTACGCTATGCCACTAATATCCCACAGGATCGTAATCAGAGCACTGCAGCCAGGACAGGTGTTTAGTTCGGAAAATACACCATTCGTAATACCAAATCACATGTGGAAAACGCTAAACGAGCATAGAGAAAAATTCCTGACGCATTCAATTGAACCCAGCGCCAACTACGAACCCTGGCGCGTACCTTGGATGGAACGCTGAACCGAGATTGGTTACTCCACGGCCGCCCCCTTCACATAAGGCTCGACCACCCCCTTCAGCGTAATCGTCATCGGGTTGCCGTGGCGGTCGAGGGATTTTCCGGCGGCGACTTTGATCCAGCCTTCGCTCACGCAATATTCCTCGACATTGGTTTTCTCCGCGCCGTTGAAGCGGATGCCGACGCCGCGTTTCAGGAGTTCCTCATCGTGATGGGGGCTTTTGGGATTGACGGCGAGGCGGTCGGGAAGCGTGTTACTCATGCGCGGAACACCTTTGGAAATGACGGTTTTGCAACCGCCTCATAGTTGATCGGGCCGCGCATTCCAACCCGTCCAATCGTCGCCGCGCGCGCTTGCGCGGCTGCGCCGCCTCGGACAGGATTGCTCCACAATCGGGAGGGTCGGGCATGAAGACGATGCCGCTTGTTCTGCTGCCGCTGCTCATCGCGTCCACGGCCGAGGCCGCCGGATGGAAAGCCACGCTCTCGCCCGACAAGAAATGCGCGGCCCAGGTTCCCGGCGATTGGGAAACGGCCGTCACGGGCGTCGGCATGCAAATGCCCGCGGATGGGAGCTATGCGCGCGTTACGCTCGATAGCGGTTCGATGGCCGACGCGAAAGGCCTCATGATCTCGATGTACAAGATCAAAACGACCATGGCGGATACGGCCACGCGTTATTGGGTCGAAACCGGCTCCTCTGCGGGCGATACGATGCGGCACTGGACGGTCGCGGTGCCTGGAAACGGCGGAACATGCGTC
>DATHQA010000425.1:0-4790 GCA_035483375.1 Rhizomicrobium sp.
ATGCGAAGAAGATGACCGAAGAAATCGTGAAGGCGCTGGGCTAGCACGCGCGCGCTTGCGGGCCTATTCTCTCGCGTCCCAAAAATCAGGTCGCCGCCCATGAAGGAACTCACGCATTTCATTGCCGGAAAGCATGTAAAGGCTCGTCAGGCCGCTTCGGCGATGTGTTCGATCCCGCGACAGGCGAGGTTCAAGCGAAAGCGCCGCTCGCCAGCCGCGCTGAAATGCGTGTCGCCGTCGACGCCGCGCTTGCCGCCTTCCCTGAATGGTCCGCGATCAATCCGCAGCGCCGTGCGCGCGTGATGTTCAATTTCAAATCGCTTGTCGAAAAACACATGGACGAACTTGCGCATATGCTTTCGTCGGAGCACGGCAAGGTACTCGCGGATTCGCGCGGCGATATCCAGCGCGGGATTGAGGTTATCGAATTCGCTTGTGGAATTCCGCATCTCTCCAAGGGCGAATATACGGAAGGCGCAGGCCCCGGCATCGATATCTATTCGATGCGCCAGCCGCTCGGCGTTGTCGCCGGCATCACACCGTTCAATTTCCCCGCGATGATCCCGATGTGGATGTTCGGCGTGGCCATTGCCTGCGGCAACACATTCGTATGCAAACCCAGCGAGAAAGACCCGAGCGTTCCGCTGCGCCTCGCCGAACTCATGATGGAGGCGGGCGCGCCAGCGGGCGTGCTCAATGTCGTCATCGGCGACAAGGAAGCGGTCGATGCGATCCTCGAAGATCCCGACATTCAGGCTGTGAGTTTCGTCGGTTCGTCCGCGATTGCCGAATATGTCTATTCACATGGCACGGCGCACGGCAAACGCGTGCAGGCGATGGGCGGCGCGAAAAACCACGCCATCATCATGCCCGATGCCGATCTCGATCAGGTGACGAACGAACTCATCGGCGCGGGCTATGGCTCCGCGGGCGAACGCTGCATGGCGATTTCTGTCGTTGTGCCCGTGACGGACAAGATCGCCGATGCGCTTGTCGCGAAACTGAAACCGCGCGTGGAAGCCTTGCGCGTCGGCGTGCCCACCGATCCCGATGCGGATTACGGCCCGATGGTGACGGCGGCGCATCGTGACAAAGTTGCGTCTTACATCGACATGGGCGCGAAGGAAGGTGCGGAGCTTGTTGTCGATGGCCGCGGCTTCAAGCTTCAGGGTTACGAGAATGGCTTCTACATGGGCGGCTCGCTGTTCGATCGCGTCACGCCCGACATGCAATCCTACAAGGACGAAATCTTCGGGCCCGTGTTGCAAATCGCGCGCGCGCCCGATTTCGAAACCGCGATGTCGCTGCCCACCAAACATCAATACGGCAATGGCGTTGCGATCTTCACGCGTGACGGCGATGCGGCACGCGAATTCGCCGCCAAGGTGAAGGTCGGCATGGTCGGCATCAATGTGCCGATCCCCGTGCCGCTTGCCTATCATACCTTTGGCGGCTGGAAGCGCTCGGCTTTCGGCGATGTGAATCAGCACGGGCCGGAAGGCGTGCGCTTCTACACACGCGTCAAAACCGTGACGGCGCGCTGGCCCAAAGGCGGGATGCGTGAAAATCCGAATTTCATCATTCCGACGATGAAATGACGTTCTTGTAATGTTCTAAATGTGGCGCGCGCGCGAACAATCCGCTAAATGCGCGTGACGGGGAGAGCGTGCGGACACCAGCGCGCGAATGTCGAAGGATCACATGAGCACACCGGAACCTGAAATGGGCATGGGCCCGCGCGAATGGAAAATCGCGATTGGCGTTGTCGTGGGCGGATTCGTTATCGCGATTGCGGTGGCAGCCTATCTGACGTTCGGGCGCACGCCGCCGCCCACGCCGGAGCAATTGGCCGCGCAACAGGCGAAACATCAGGTGGTCGAGAACACGAAGGCGTGTATCGCCGCGATGAAATCGGCCCAGGGCTTCGGCATCGTGCCGCCCTTCGCAAAGCTCATAAATCCCAATCCGCAGGAAACCGATGTCGTGGGCCGTTATGGCTGCATCGCGGCCACGCCGTCTGCGCAATATGTGCTGAAGGTTGATCTGATCTGCCACGACTACACGAATGCGAAATGCACGAGCCTGGCCAGCGTGGCGCAGGATGACGGGAGCGTGCTGTATCAGCGGCAGTAACTGTCATGGCCCACTAGTGTGGGCCATCCAGTTGAAACCTGTGCATCCTTACGAAATGAAAACGAGATAATTCTTTTGTACTGAGATTTTTGTCACCTGGGTGGCCCGCACTCCGGCGGGCCATGACAAATGAGGTGCTTTACCGGCTGCACTCTATTTCACGCCGCCCATCGCGCAAACGATCTTCCATTCGGCAGGCTTCACAGGCTGAACCGAAAGCCGTGCGGCTTTCACGAGCACCATGTCTTTGAGCTTTTCGTTCGCCTTGATGTCGGCAAGCGTCACGGGCTTCGGAAAATCCTTCACGGCTTTCACGTCGACAAGACCGAACTTGCCCGTTTCATCCGTGGGATCGGGGCGATATTCGCCGATCACTTCGACGATGCCCACGACCTGTTTCTCATCGCCCGTGTGATAGAAGAAGCCGAGATCGCCTTTTTTCATCGCCTTCATATGATTGGCGGCCTGGTGATTGCGCACGCCACTCCATGGCTCACCTTTCGGCCCTCGTTTCTTCTGCTGCTCCCATGAAAAGGCTTCGGGCTCGGTTTTGAACAGCCAGTAATTCATAGCGTCACTCCGCTTGGATTGACCGTCGCTTTCCAGGGCCGCAAATCGTAATGCGCATAAACGCCCGCTTTCGCGTAAGGATCGTTTGCAGCCCATTTCTGCGCAGCTTCGAGATTCTCGGCTTCCATGATGATGAGGCTGCCGATCATATTGCCTTCGGCGTCGAGGAACGGTCCGCCGAGTTTGATGACGCCCGTGTCGCGCGCATATTCGAAATGGGCGGGCCGCGTCGCGGCCCGCAGCTTGCCCCCATCGTTTATGTCCATCGCAGTTATGACAAATAGCATATGGCCTCCTATTCACTGGTCAGCGGCCGCGCCATGAGACGCGGCAAAGCTTCCGTCACGCCGAGCGAACCGTCGAGGATCGCTGTAATCGTCTGCGCGATGGGGAGTTCGATCTTATGCGCTTTCGCGCGCGCGATGAGGGCGGGCGCGGTCTCCACGCCTTCGGCAAGCGGCCTGTCGCTTGCGAACAATGTCTCGCGCGACTGGTTCTGCCCCAGCGCCAGACCGAACGCATAATTGCGCGAGCCTTCGCTCGTTGCCGTCAGCACGAGATCGCCGAGTCCCGAAAGCCCCATCAGCGTTTCGCGTTTCGCGCCCATCGCTTCGCCAAGCCTGCACAATTCCGCAAATGCGCGCGCAAGGAAGGCGGCGCGCGCGCTCTCGCCGAGATTCAATCCGGCTACGATACCACTGCCGATCGCATAGACATTCTTGGAGGCTCCGCCGAGCGCGACACCCGTCACGTCATCGCTCGCATAGGGACGGAACGCGCCTTGCGCGAGCGCCATTTGCAGCCGTCCGGCGATAAGCGGCGTCGCAGCCACTGTCACGGCCGTGGGCAATCCGGCCGCCACGTCGCGCGCGAAGGAGGGACCGGAAAGGATTGCGGGTTCGGCCTCGGATATTTCTTCGCTCAGCACTTCGGTGAGCAATTTGCCGGATTCGCGTTCAATGCCCTTTGCGCAAAGGACCAGCGGCGTGCCCGCCACAAGATGCGGCTTCAGCGCCTTCAGCATCGCGCGCAAATGCTGCGCAGGCACGACGATGAGCAATGCGTCGGCCTTGGCTGTATCGGCCAGATCCGCCGTCACCGCGATATTGGAGGGAAGTTCCACACCAGGAAGGAAGCGCACGTTCTGACGGGATTGCCGGATCGAATCGAGCACTTCCGGTTCCCGTGCCCAAAGCGTCACATTCCGACCCGCCCGCGCCGCCACCAGCGCCAGCGCCGTCCCCCAGGCCCCAGCCCCCACCACGCCGATAGGCCTGTAACCTATTGGTTTTCCTTGGCCTTCCCTCAAGATAGCCATTCCTTTCGCAGTGCAAAAAATTTTGAACGCTTTGTTGAATATTCAGAAATAATCCCTATTATAAAAAGGTGATAAGAAAAATATGGGTCAGGAAATGCCTACACCGGAAAAACAGGACATCCGCGGCCAGATCATAGAGGCCGCGAAGAAGCGGTTTTCGCATTTCGGCTATGCAAAAACCACCATGGCCGAAGTGGCCACCGATTGCAGCATGTCGCCGGGCAATCTCTATCGCTTTTTCCCCGGCAAGCTCGACATCGCCGAGGCCATGGCGACCGAAGACTTCAAGATGCATCTCGCCCAATTGAGCGCGCTTGCCAGTGTCGCGAACAAAACAGCGCGCGAGCGGCTGCACGATCTGTTCTTCGAAGAGTTGCGCCGGACCTATCACAAGCTCGAAAACGATCCGCGCGCCTATGAGATTGCTCTCATTATCTCGCGCGAACGGCCCGAATATGCCAATTGGATGCTCGCGCAGGAACGCGAGATTCTCGCGAAGGTGATCCAGGACGGTCAGCGCGAGGGCGAATTCGTCGTCAGCGATGCGAATGCGACGGCGGAGATCATGCAATCCGCCGTGATGAAATTCCGCTATCCGCAATTATGGACCAAGCTTTCGCTGCCCAAGCTCGAACAGGAATTGGAAGGCGTGATGAAGCTCATCGTGGATGGGCTTTCGCCGCGCATGCCTTGCCCGCCTTCGCCTTAACCCTTCAACCGGCCGGCAATTCGCGATAGAAGGCGGGCCATGAGACCTGCAATCATTCTG
>DATHQA010000426.1:0-4529 GCA_035483375.1 Rhizomicrobium sp.
CAAGCGAAAGCTTCATGAATTCCGAAGGCTGGATCTGGAGTGGGCCAAGCTCGATCCAGCGTTGCGCGCCGAGGCCGACATGGCCCGCGACCTCGACTGCGATGAGGAGCAGGAACGAGATCGCATAGGCGGGATAGGCAAGCCGCAGCCACCAGCGGATATCGACACAAGCAGCGCCCGCCATGAGAACGAGACCGACGCCGAAACGCGTGATCTGTGCGCTCGCCCATGGCGAAAGGCGGCCGCCTGCAATCGAATACAGCATCGTGAAACCGATGCAGGCGATGATTGTGATGAGAATGACGACGCGCCAATCGATCGCGAGCAATTTCTCGCGGATCGTGAGTGCGCGGCGCGCCCCGATGTAAGGCGCATTCACGCGGACGTCACGGGATAGGCGGCGGGCAATTTGCGCGGATCGCGCTTTTGCGTGAACAGCAGGATGTCGCGCACCATCTGCACATGCGGATGATCGGCGACCGCGCCGTGTTCCATCACGATGGCACAGGCGTAGCGCGGCTTGTCGATGGGCGCGAAAGCGATGAACAGCGCATGATCGCGCAAATTCCACGGCAGGTTCTCGTTCTTCTGCACGCCGTGCAGCCGCTCTTCTTTCGTGATGACGCGCACCTGTGCCGTGCCCGTCTTGCCCGCCATCTCGAAGCCGGCATCGGGAATGCGCCACGCATAGGCCGTGCCGCCTGCTTCGTTCGCCACCGCGCTCATGCCAGAGCGCACGGCGGCAAGCGCATCGTCGGAGAAGCCGAGCGGTTCGAAGTCACCGCGCGGCTGGCGTTCTTCGCCGACCGCATAGACCATGCGAGGACTCACATTCTTTCCGCTCGCGATGCGCGCGGCCTGCGTGCAAAGCTGGATCGGCGTGACGAGCACATAGCCCTGCCCGATGCCCGCTACGAGCGTTTCGCCCTGCTGCCACGGCACGCCATACGTCGCCTCTTTCCATTCCGCATCGGGAATCGTGCCCGCGCGTTCACCGGGAATTTCGATGCCGGTCGGTGCGCCGAGACCGAGCTTGCGCGCCGCCGCCGCAATCGCATCGATGCCGATGCGACGCGCGGTTTCGTAGAAGAAAACATCGCAGGATTGCTGGATCGCTTTGTGCAGATCGACCTGACCGTGCCCGCCGCGTTTCCAGCAATGGAACTCGTGATTGCCGAGCGTGAGACCGCCCGAACAAAACACCGAATAGCCCGGCACCGCGATGCCTGCTTCCACGCCCGCAAGTGCGACCGCAGGCTTGAACGTCGAACCCGGCGGATAAACGCCCGACAGAACCTTGTTCATGAGCGGCGTGTGATCGTCGCTTGTCAGCGCGCGCCATTGCGCCGATGTGATGCCGATATTGAACAGGTTCGGATCGAAACTCGGCGTTGAGGCGAGCGCGAGCACATCGCCATTCTCTACATCCATCACGGCGCAGGCGGTACTTTCCGTGCCCAGGCGATCCGAAACGAATTTCTGCAATTGCCGGTCTATGGTAAGATACACATCTTTGCCGGGCACGCCGGGTTGCCTGTTCAATTCGCGGATTACGCGACCATAGGCGTTGACCTCCTCACGCGCGATGCCTGCCTGCCCGCGGATATCGCGGTCGAATTTCTTCTCGATGCCGCGTTTGCCGATGCGGAAACCGGGCAGATTGAGCAGCATGTCGCCGTCGTCGCGCTTGTCGTCCGGCCCCACCACGGCGACGTAACCCAGCACATGCGAAAGCTCGTCCGCGAACGGATAATCGCGTGTCTCGCCGACATCGGGCTGCACGCCGGGCAGATAAGGCAGGTTCACATTGATGCGCGCGAAATCTTCCCAACTCAGATTTTCGAGCACGGCCACGGGAATGAATGGCTTGTTCTGCGCAACGAGACGCAACGCTTTCTCGCGCTGCTGAGGGGCGACGCTCACGACACGGGCAAGCGCATCGATGGATTGTCGCACGCTCGATACCTGTTCGGGGATGATGAGCACGCGATAATTGCGCCGGTCATTCGCAAGTTCGATGCCGAAGCGATCCAAGATTCGTCCACGCGCAGGCGCAACAAGACGCTGGTTCACGCGATTGGCATCCGCAGCGGTAAGGAAATCGCGGCCATCGACGATCTGCAATTGATAAAGTCGCGCGGCAAGTGCGGCGAACACGCCTGTCATGCCGCCCGTCAGCAAAAACGCACGGCGCGAGAAGGTCGCGTAGCGGCTTTTGTCTTTCAGGTCGAACAACGCCATTACAAATGAGTCCGCAACGAGCCGATCAAGCGGCGGTGAATCAAACCCATCGTCATCGCCGCCGGAATATAGAAAAACGCCGTCACCGCCAATGCGCCGAGTTGTGCAGGCACGGGCACGACGCGCCAGTAATAAAGCGAAACGATGGCCCATGCGCAGGCCTGCGCAACGAATGCGATTGCCGAGAAACCAAGCACCGCACCCCAGCCGCGCAATCCCGCAAGCATATCGCGCTGACGGTCGATGACATAGTAAGCGGCAAGGAACGAAAACGCCCAAACACCCGGCGGCGTCGCGGACAAAATATCCTGAACAAGACCCAAGCCGAACGCAGCCGAAGGCGGCATGAGATCGGGCCGCACAAGGCACCAGAAATAAAGCGGCATGAGTGCCAAGAGCGGCGGCGGCAGGAAACCCGCAGTCACGGTGATGGGCAGATTGGCGATGATCGCGCCGAGGACGCCGCAGAGGAAAGGCACCAAAGCTGCGAACGCCCCGCCTGCCATGCCCGATCCTCAGTTCCTTTTATTCATCGCACAATCTGACGCGAACCGCCCCATTTAACCGAGCAGGCATGCAACGCACGCCGGGCACTTCGCGGGACAGCGCTTATTGCGCGGTGTGATTTGCCTCCGCTGCGAGGGCGGGCGCAAGGGTGGGCGGTATTGCAGGCAAATCCGCGGGCGATGGCGGCGGAATCGTCTCGGGCGCGGCCTTGAAATCGAGGATTTCCACGTCTTCGCCGGCCGCGGTGTCGGCGAGCAATGTCACGTGGAACCGTTGGCCATCGGCTGCAAGCGTACCGATGGGAAGGCCGGGCGGTATGAGCCCGCCATCGCCTGATGTGACGACATCCTGGCCCGATTTCAGCGTCGCGCGGCGGTCGAGGATTTCGATGATCGGTGCATCGCTATTATCGCCCGCGAGCAACGCATGCGCGCCGCTCGGTTCGATCGTAACGGGAATGCGGCTGCTCAGATCCTTCAACGGAATCACCCAGGCTGTTCGCTGGCCCGCAAGGAAAATGCGGCCCACAAGACCGCCCGCATTCATCACGGCTTGACCGGGCCTCACGCCGTTTTCCTTGCCCGCGTCCAGAATCAGCGTTTCGAGGAAGGGCTGTCCCGTACTGCCCAGCACATGCGCAAGCACGAAGTTTGTCTGGCGCGGCGGCACTTCATGCAACAAGCGCTGATAGCTGTTCACGCGGGTTTGCAGGCGTATCGCAGCATCCTGCCATTGGCGCAGGCGTGCATTCTCCTGCTTCAGCTGCATGTTCTGCGCATAGAGACGGAACACATCGCCGAGATTGGAAACGAAACGATTCGTTTCATCGAGCGGCGCGCGAAGGCCCGAAAGCGCAGGCGCCGCCCAATCGGAAAGCCGCGCGCGGATGCGATCCGCGAAATCGGTCGTCCTGCCGAGCGTGAGCAGCACAAGCGCGACAAGCGCCCAGATAAGGAGGGAAATCTGCGTGCCGTTGCGGACACGCGCGATTTTCCATGGAAGATAGGCCATTGCCGACTCTAAAACGCCGTCGACAGAATGTGCCGCATGCTCTTCGTGTTTTCGAGCACTTTGCCCGTGCCGAGCGCCACGCAGGACAGCGGATCGTCCGCGATGCTGACGGGCAATCCCGTCGCCTCGCGCAGCACGTGATCGAGATTGGCGAGCAGAGAGCCGCCGCCCGTGAGCACGATACCCTTGTCCACAATATCGGCGGCGAGTTCGGGCGGCGTCGCTTCGAGCGCAACCTTCACCGCCTCGACAATCGAACCGACAGGCTCCGTCATCGCATCGGCGATCTGGCGTTCGGTGACGATGATTTCCTTCGGCACGCCATTAAGGAGATCGCGGCCTTTGATTTCGAGTTCGCGGCCATGGCCTTCCTTCGGCGTGGCGGCGGAACCGATTTCCTTCTTGATGCGCTCCGCACTCGATTCGCCGATGAGCAGATTCTGGTGACGGCGGATGTAAGCGATGATGGCCTCGTCCATCTTGTCGCCGCCGACGCGCACGGAACGCGAATAGACGATGCCGCCAAGCAAAAGCACGGCCACTTCCGTCGTGCCGCCGCCGATATCGACAACCATCGAACCTGTGGGCTCCGACACAGGCAAACCCGCGCCGATCGCCGCCGCCATCGGTTCTTCGATGAGAAATACGCGGCGCGCGCCCGCCGACAACGCGCTTTCCTGAATCGCGCGGCGCTCAACCGCCGTCGATCCGGAGGGCACGCACACGATGATCATGGGGTTCGCGAACGAGCGCCGATTATGAACCTTTCT
>DATHQA010000427.1:0-5150 GCA_035483375.1 Rhizomicrobium sp.
TGATCATGGTGGGATGCGCGTGTTCGATGACCTTGAGGCCCATCCTTCCGTCTCGCGCCTCGACTACCACATGACCCGCGCTGGTCAGTATTCGGCAGATCGTCTGGCGGACGGCATCGTCATCATCGATGACGCAGATAAGGGCTTTCGTTTCTTCAGACGCAACGGACTCGACCATGGCCAATGCTTCCCATGTTTCGGCGCCCCCTCGGGGTGCGCCGGTCAATATTGGCGCTCGCGCCATTTTCCATGCGAAATCCTCACCGGACTATTAAAAGCTGCTGAAATTGAGCGAATGCGTGCAAGTTCTCGTAAGTAAAAGTTCCGCTTTCTTGCAGAGTTTGCGAAGGCAGGCAGCTTCTACACAGAGTTGTTCTTCGGAGTTCCGCTTATGGTAAAATATGGGATACGAACGGGCCTCCAGTAAGGATTTGCTAATTAAAACAGCCGCTTCGGCGTGCGCATGTGTTCAGCTGCATAAACCGCCGTACTCATGAGATGGCTCATCACCCCGTCAAAAGGCACTCAGCCAAGCGCATTCTCAAGGTCGACGATGAGATCGCCTGCATCCTCGATGCCGACCGAAAGCCGCAACAAATCGGGCGGACATGGCGTGTCCGCTCCTTCAACCGAGGCGCGGTGTTCGACAAGGCTCTCCACGCCGCCGAGCGATGTCGCACGTTTCCAGATCTTCACGCGTGTAGCCGTGGCAATAGCCGCGGCCTCACCGCCCTTCACGCGGATGGAGAGCATGGCACCGAAGCCACCCTTCATCTGGTGCGCGGCAATCGCATGCCCCGGAAAATCGGATAGTCCTGGATAAAGCACATTCGAGACGGCTTCGTGTTTCGCAAAATACTCCGCGATCATGCGAGCATTCTCATTCGCCGTTCGCACGCGCGGAAACAGAGTCCGCATGCCGCGCGTGAGAAGCCATGCTTCGAACGAACCCAATACGCCGCCCATGCGTGCACGCAGTTCCTTGATGCGTGCCCAATACTCATCTTCCACACGCGTGATGAGTGCACCCGCAACGAGATCCGAATGGCCGTTCAGATATTTCGTCGCCGAATGCATGACGAGATCGGCGCCGAGCGCAAGCGGCTGTGTGAGCACGGGCGTCGCAATCGTGGAATCCACGGCAAGCTGCGCTCCAGCCTCGTGCGCGATCTGTGCCGCCGCCGCGATACCGGTAATATGCCAAAGCGGATTGGCGGGCGTTTCGACCCAGACGAGCTTCGTCTTGCCCGGTTTCATCGCGCGCTTCAGGGCGCCTAAATCCGTCATGTCGATGATCTCGACATCCAATCCCCAATCGCGTGCGAACGTAACGAGCCAGTGACGTAGCGCCCAATACATCACCTTCGGCGCGACGACGTGGTCGCCGGGCTGGAGCGAAAGGAAAGCGCAGGTTGCAGCCGCCATGCCAGAGGAAAACAGCGCCGCATCCGCGCCCTGCTCAAGTGCGGCCAACACAGCCTCCGCCTGATCGTAGCTTGGGTTGTCCGCACGAGCATAGTTACGACCCGAGCGGAATTGCCCGTCCGCGTCGCGCTCGAACGTGGAGGACGGCTGGATACCGGGCACAATGGCGCGCGTCGTCTCATCGATCCAACCAAGCCCCTGGGCCGTAAAGGTTTCGGGCCGCAGGCGCGGCTCTTTATCCGTCATGCCGTTTCCTTCATGGTCCGCCGATGCTCGCCGATTTGCTCATTCCCCGCACAGGATACCGCGTCCGGCGCGATCTCGCCTATGGCGCCGAGGCGCAGCAGAAGCTCGACCTTTATGTCCCCAAAAGCCTCGCGGGCCCCGCACCCGTGTTGCTCTATTTCTACGGCGGTAGCTGGCAAGCGGGCAGCAAGGCGCATTACCGCTTTCTGGGCCAGGCATTTGCGAGCCGCGGCATTGTCGTGGCCGTGGCCGATTACCGGCTTTTCCCGCCCACGCATTTTCCCGATTTTGTGACGGACAGCGCGCTCGCCTTGAGCTTCGTGCACGAGACGATCGCGGAGCATGGCGGCGACCCGTCGCGCATTTTCGTGAGTGGTCACTCCGCGGGTGCATACAACGCGGTGATGATCGCGGCGAATGCGTCTTATCTGCGTGATGTGCGAGCCGAGCCCGAATGGATCAGGGGCATCATCGGCATTGCGGGGCCTTATGATTTCTTGCCTTTGCGCGATCCGAAGCTCATCGAGATTTTCCACAGCGATAAAGATCCGACGACACAACCAATTTACTTCGTAGATCGTCCGCTGCCGCCAATGTTGCTCGTGCATGGCGCGAAGGATCGCGTCGTTTCACCGCGTAACGCCGCGCGCCTCGCGACGAAGCTGCGCAGCGTCAACAGTCACGTCAATGTGAGCGTCTATCCGGGCGTGGGTCATGTGGGGATTATTCTTTCGCTTGTTGCGGGCTTGCGCTGGTTTGCGCCATTACGCAAGGAAATGCTGCATTTCATCGAAACGCATTAACCCCGTGTGGGGCTTGGGATTGGAACCAAACTCCCCTATCATCGGTTTCATAAGGGGCCGTCCGGCAAAGAGGTAGAATCGATGTCGGCTAGGCCGCGAATAATTGCGCTTGAAACTGCCGTCCCCCCCTTCATTCTCAATCAGGATGATGCGAGCGCGCGCGCAGCCCTGTTGTTTCAAGGCCGGCACGATATTTCGCGCCTGTTGCCCGTGTTCGAAAACACGGGAATAGAGCGGCGTTATTCCTGCGTGCCCATCGATTGGTACACGGAAAATCACGGCTGGAAGGAACGTACGGCACTTTATCTCGAACATGCCGAGGCGTTGCTGGAAAAGATAACACTCACATGTCTTGAGACGGCCGGGTTGAAGCCCGAAGACCTCGACGCGATTGTCGTGGCTTCCACGACAGGCATCGCTACGCCAAGTCTGGACGCCCTGCTTGTCGAGAAGATGAAGCTCAGGCGCAATATCGTGCGCCTGCCGATTTTCGGTTTCGGCTGCGCGGGCAGTGTGCTCGGTCTTGCACGCGCCGCCGCGCTCGCACGCACAATGCCGGGAAGCCGCGTATTGTTTCTTGTCGTGGAGCTTTGTGCGCTCACATTCCGCAAGGACGATCTTTCGAAAAGCAACATCGTGGCCGCGGCCTTGTTCGGCGACGGCGCGGCAGGCTGCATTCTTTCCGCCGACGGCAACGGTCCTGAGATCGGCGCAAGCGGCGAATATACATGGCCCGCTTCGCTCGACGTAATGGGCTGGGAAGTGGAAGAAGATGGATTGAAAGCACGCTTTGCGACATCCATCCCCTCGCTTGTTGCAAGGGATTTCCGCCGCATTGCGGGCGAATTCACGCGCGCCAACGACATCGATCTTTCCGACATCGACGCGTTTGCTTGTCATCCCGGCGGCGCGAAGGTGCTCGATGCGCTTGAGACCGCGCTTTCGCTTACGCCCGGCGCGCTTGCCGAGAGCCGCGCCACTTTACGCGATTTCGGCAATATGAGTGCTGCCACCGCGATGTTCGTGTTAAAAGCGATGGAGCATCGAAGCCCCCGTGAACGGCGCATGATGACGGCGCTCGGTCCCGGTTTCAGCGCGGGCTTTCTCATGCTCGAAGGACGATGATAACGGCCTATGCCATCATCGCGCTTGTCGCGCTCGCGCGGCTTATCGAGCTTCCCTATTCTGCCCGCAATACGAGTCACCTTCTGGCCCGAGGCGCAATCGAAACCGGACGCGGCCATTATCCGTTTTTGATTCTGCTGCATATCGCGTGGCTAGCCACCATGGCGCTCGCGCTGCCGAAACATCCCGTCATTCATTGGCTTCCGCTTGGGGCCTATGTGGCCCTGCAAGCCCTGCGCATCTGGATCATCGCGACACTTGGGCCATGGTGGACGACAAAGATCATCACGCTGCCTGGCATGCCTCTTGTAAAAAGCGGACCTTATAAATATGTGCGTCATCCCAATTATTGGGTGGTGGTGGGCGAGATCGCGATCCTGCCGCTTGTGTTTGGCGAGGTTCTTGTCGCAATTGTGTTTTCGATTCTCAATGCTGGGACTCTTGCCTGGCGCATTCGCGAAGAAGATGCGGCCCTGGCGGACCGCCGCGTCCTTTCATAGGAGATTTCATGTCAGCCCACGCCAATCCCACTGACGGAAAGCCGGTCACGATTGCTGCGTGGCTGGGCTTCCTCGCCATGTGCGTGGGCATGTTCATGGCGATCCTCGACATCCAGGTCGTGGCGACATCACTGCCGGATATGGCGAAGGCACTCAACATTCCGCAAGACAAATTGAGCTGGATTCAAACGAGCTATCTCATCGCCGAAATCATCGCCATTCCCTTGACCGCATTCCTCACGCGCGCGATGAGCGTGCGCTGGTTGTTCGCAGGCTCCACGCTCGCCTTCACCATCGCAAGCATCGGCTGCGCGATGAGTAATGATTTCGTGAGCCTCATCACATTACGCACGATACAGGGGTTTTGCGGTGGCGCGTTGATCCCCGCCGTGTTCACATCCATCTTCGTGCTGTTTCCGTCGAAGCGCGAGGCCGTGGCCACGACGATTGCGGGCACATTCGCAATGATCGCGCCGACAATTGGACCCGCGCTTGGCGGCTGGCTCACGCAAACCTATTCCTGGCACGCGATCTTCCTCGTCAACGTCGCGCCGGGTCTTATTGTGACGGCGATGGTCGCGCGCCTCGTGCGTGTCGGCGAGCCGGATTGGAAGCTGCTCAAACAGATCGATTATGTGACTATTGTCCTGTCCGCGATTTTCCTCGGCAGCCTGGAACTCGCACTCAAGGAAGGGCCGAAATATCACTGGCACGGCAATTACATCGACATCATCCTTGCCGTATGCGCGATCTCCGGCGCAACAGCGTTTCACCAATGCCTCACGCGGCCAGCGCCTTTCGTCGATCTGCGCCGTTTCAAGGAACGCTCCTTCATGATCGGCTGCATCTTGAGCTTCACGCTCGGCATGGGGTTGTTTGGTGCGTCTTACCTCACTCCCGTTTTCCTCGGCTTTGTGCGTGGCCACACGCCTATCGAAATCGGTGAAGTGATGATTGTGGCAGGCGTGGCGCAATTGTTTGCCGCTCCCATAGCGGCATTTCTAGAGACGCGCGTGGATGCCCGCATCATTGCAGCCTGCGGCTTCGCGCT
>DATHQA010000428.1:0-2765 GCA_035483375.1 Rhizomicrobium sp.
GTGAAAGGCGAGCGGCGCGAAGGCCGTGTCGGTATCTGGGTCGCGCGTGAAGGCGGGCGTGAAGACAAGATCGCGGCCATTGGCGTGCGCGTGCGCCATTGGGTGACGTTTCACGGTGTCAGCCTCAACGTCGCGCCGGACCTTTCGCATTTCTCCGGTATCGTGCCGTGCGGTATCCGCGAGCATGGCGTGACGAGCCTTGCCGACCTCGGTATTCCCGCCACGATGGCTGACGCGGACGCTGCGCTGAAAGCGGCCTTCGCAAACATTTTCGGGCCGAATTAAACCGACGGACGTCTGCGGAATCCCTTTTCCTCCGGTGTATCTGCCTTGTGGATCTCCACATTGGCGACGCGGGAGCCGGGCGGGCCTTTCATACAAGCTGCGATGAATTTCTCGACAGCGGCATTATCGCCTGACACGAGTGTTTCAACCGTGCCGTCGGCGCGATTGCGAATCCAGCCATCGACACCGAGATGTCGTGCCTCATCGATCGCGAAATTGCGGAAACTCACACCCTGCACAAAGCCTTCGATGCGCAAGCGCAGCGATGTAAGTTCGTCGCTCACGCGAATTCGAGAATCACATCGTCAAGCGCGAGGCTGTCGCCCTTCGCGGCATTGATCTTTTTTACTTTGGCATCGCGCTCGCAGGTAAGCACATTTTCCATCTTCATCGCTTCGACAACGGCGAGCGTTTCGCCCGCCTTCACATCCTGGCCTTCGGCAACGTTAATGGAAACAACAAGCCCCGGCATCGGGCATAGCAGGAATTTCGACGTATCCGGCGGCGCCTTCTTCGGCATCAGCGCAGCCAAAGCGGCCGCGCGTGGACGGCGCACCGTCGCCTTCACCATGGCACCGCCATGATTGAGGCGATAGGAGCCTTGCAGGCGCGCGATCTGGATTGCGGAGGTCCCGCCTGCATCTTTCACATGCATGACCGGCGCGCCGATATGCCAGCGAATTTCTGCTTCGTATGGTTCGCCTTCGATGCGCGCGTAAAGCTTGCCGCCTTCGAGTTGCGCGCCTTCGATGAGCGATTCCTCATTGAGCGTAACGATGAACTCGCCGCCGGTTGTTTTGTGCGCACCGTTGAGCGTGCCGGAGATTTCGCTCGCACGCGCCTCACGCATCAACTCGGCAGCAACGACAGCAGCGGCCAACCTGCGCTTCGCGGCTTTATCGAGCGGCGCGCCGTGGAAACCGTCCTTGTATTCCTCCGCGATGAAGCCCGTCGTCAGCCGTCCCTCGCGGAAGCGTTCGTTGTGCATGATCGCGGTGAGGAAATCGACATTGTGATTGATGCCGGAGATCGCGAATTCGTCGAGCGCCGACGCCATCGCGTCCACCGCCGCAAGTCGCGTCGGCGCATGCGTACACAGCTTCGCGATCATCGGATCGTAATAGATGGAAATCTCGCCGCCCTCGTAAACGCCCGTGTCGTTGCGCACGGTGACATCGCCATGCGTGCCTTCATGCGGCGGAAGATAGCGCGTGAGGCGCCCCGTCGAAGGCAGGAACCCGCGATATGGGTCTTCCGCATAAATGCGCGATTCCACCGCCCAGCCGTTGAGCTTCACATCGCTTTGCTTGATCGGCAGCTTCTCGCCTGCGGCGGAGCGGATCATGAGCTCCACAAGATCGAGCCCGGTGATCAACTCCGTCACCGGATGTTCCACCTGAAGCCGCGTATTCATTTCGAGGAAGTAGAAATTGCGATCCTTGTCGACGATGAACTCGACCGTGCCCGCGCTGTCGTAACCCACGGCTTTGGCGAGTGCGACGGCCTCTTCGCCCATCGCTTTGCGCGTCTTCGCATCGAGGAACGGCGACGGCGCCTCCTCGATCACCTTCTGGTGGCGGCGCTGGATCGAGCATTCGCGCTCGTTGAGATAGATCACATTGCCGTGCTTGTCGCCGATGAGCTGAATTTCGATGTGGCGCGGCTCGGTGACGAATTTCTCGATGAACAGCCGGTCGTCGCCGAAGCTTGCGCGCGCCTCGTTCTGCGAGGACTGGATCGCCTGCACGAGCTCGTCTTCCTTGTGGACGATACGCAGACCCTTGCCGCCGCCGCCGGCCGATGCCTTCACCATGACGGGATAGCCGATGTCCTTGGCGATAGCGCGAGCATGGGCCGCGTCCTTGATCTCGCCGACGAAGCCCGGAACGGTCGTGACCTTCGCGGCCACAGCCAGTTTCTTGGATTCGATCTTGTCGCCCATCGCGGCGATGGCCTTCACATTCGGCCCGATGAAGGCGACGCCCACCTCGGCCAGCGCCTCGGCAAAGGCCTCGCGCTCGGACAGGAAGCCATAGCCGGGATGAACAGCCTCCGCGCCCGAGTCGCGGCAGACCTTCACGATGCGCTCGATCTGGAGATAGGATTGGGCCGAAGGCGGCGGGCCGATATGAACGGCCTCGTCGGCCATCTCCACGTGCAGCGCATCGCGGTCGGCGTCCGAATAGACAGCGACCGTCTTGATGCCCATGCGCCGGGCCGTCTTGATCACGCGGCAAGCGATCTCGCCGCGATTGGCAATGAGGATTTTCTTGAACACCCTGACCCCTGGAGCCTGAATTATGCTTGGAGGCAAGGTTTTAGGGCGTCCGCGCGGGCACGTAAACCGGGTGGGTCGCGACCCAAACCGCTATTTCGTCGCGGTAGACGCGCCTTTTGCTGCCGTCTGCTTCACCTCATGCCGCTTCTTCGCATTGCCTATCTCGTGCAACATGGATTTGAGGTCGTCGATGGCGTCCTTC
>DATHQA010000429.1:0-10154 GCA_035483375.1 Rhizomicrobium sp.
AAATTGATCGCGGGCACGTAATCAGGTCGGATGCAGTTTCGCTTCGTTGCATCTCCACAGCGTCGTGTCGCCTTCGGACCTGCAATGCACAGGCTCAATCTGCGGCCATGAGCCGTGATAGGTATAGGCAAGCGAACCGTCGCGCGGGTCGTATAGCAGTTCGGGCCTGCCGGGCAGGGCTGCGAGATAAGTCGGCACAAGCGCATTCAGATTTTGCGGAAAATGGCCCGTCGCGTGATCGTAGGTTTGCACCGCGTTCATCACGACATTGGCCTCGCGCCGCTGCTCCATGCCATAGGGATCCTGTCCCGTCGGCCAAACGGCGCAACCGCCAAGTATGATAAAACACGCAATCGCCGCGTACCGCATCATATCGCCCGCGTTGCGCGCACAAGCCAGTGGCGCGTTTCTTCGTCCACGAGCGGCGAAAGCGTTTCGCGCACGCGCGCGTGATAGGCGTTGAGCCACGCGATTTCCTCTTCCGTCAGCAACGAACGCTCCACGAGATCGAGATCGATGGGCGCGAGCGTAATCGTTTCGAATTCCATCATCTTGCGGTCGCCGCCGGGCACGGGCTTCGGTTCCGTCACGACGACAAGGTTCTCGATACGAATGCCGTATTCGCCCGTTTTGTAAAAACCGGGTTCGTTGGAAACGATCATGCCCGGTTTCAACGGCTGGTTCATCGGACGCTTGGAAATATTCTGCGGGCCTTCATGCACCGAAAGATAGGAGCCGACGCCATGGCCCGTGCCGTGATCGTAATCGAGGCCCGCATCCCACAGCGCACGCCGCGCAAACGCATCGAGCTGCGATCCGCTCGTGCCTTCGGGGAAACGTGCGGTCGCAAGCTGGATATGGCCTTTCAGCACACGCGTGAAACGGTCCCGCATTTCCGCCGTCGGTTCTCCCACGATGATCGTCCGCGTCACATCCGTCGTGCCGTCGGGATATTGGCCGCCGGAATCGATGAGATAGATCTCGTTGCGATTGATTGCGCGATTGCTGGATCGTGTGACGCGATAATGCGGCAGAGCCGCGTGCGGCGCCGCGCCAGAGATGGAATCGAATGACAGATCCGTGAGCTTGCCCGTCGCGCGGCGATAGCCCTCCAATGCTTCCGCAGCTTCGATCTCGGTGAGATGTCCGTTCGGCGCCTCGCGCGCGAGCCAGGCGAGAAAGCGCGTGAGCGCCGCGCCGTCGCGGATATGGGCTTTTCGCATACCCTCGATCTCGACCGCGTTCTTGCATGCCTTGGGCAATTGCACGGGATCGGCCATGCGCTTGATCGTGGCGCCGGCCTTGTCGAGCCTGTCGAACACGGCCGCAGGCGCCCAGCTTGCATCGGCAAGTACCGTCTTGCCTTTCAACGCGTCGAGCGCGGGCGTGAATTCCGAAGGCGGCCGCACGCGCACGGCATTGCCCAGATGCTTAAGCAATTCGGGCGAGCTTTTCGCATCGTCCATGAACAGATCGGTCGAACCATCCGCATTCAAGATCGCGTAGGAGAGCACAAACGGCGTATGCGGCGTGTCGCCGCCGCGCATGTTGAGCAACCAGCAGATCGAATCCGATTGCGTGACGATCGCCGCGTCCGCGCCGTGCTTCTTCACATCTTCCGCGATGCGCATACGTTTGGATTCCGCCGCCTCGCCTGCAAGCGCGATATCGTGCGGGACGGCCTTCGCGGCGGGCGCGGGAGGTTGATCCGTCCATACGGCGTCAATCGGATTGCTGTCGCACGCAACAAGCGTGGCGCCCGCTTTCTCGGCGGCCGCGCGCAGGGCCTCGATGCCGGCTGCCGTATGCACCCATGGATCGTAACCGAGCTTCGCTCCTTTCGGCGCATTCGCCTCGATCCACTTGCCGGGGCCTTCCTCGATGAGATCGCGCTGCTCGAACAATTTGGTGTCTGATTGCGTGCGCGCCTGCAGCGTGTAGCGGCCATCCACGAACAGCGCCGCACGCTCACGCAACACAACGGCTGCGCCCGCCGAACCCGTGAAAGAGGTCAGCCACGCGAGCCGCTCGCCACGCTCAGGCAGATATTCGCTTTGATATTCGTCGGAATGCGGCACGACGAAACCGTCAAGGCCGCGGCGGGCAAGCTCGGCACGCAACGCCGCCAATCGTGGCGCGCAGGTGGCGGCATCGGAACGGTCGTCATAGGTCTGGAAGGCGGTGTTTTTGTCCATACAGGCCCTCGAGTAGCGAAGCGATAGGGCATAAGAGAAAGCAACCTACCCCCGCCTGCGCGGCCTCTCAAGCACAAGCGCCGACCACGGTCCGTCGCGCCGCCGCACGCGTAGGATCAGGCCATGCGGGCGGTAGAAATCGAGCACGAGATTTTCCTGGTTCCGCAACAGTCCGGAAAGGATAAGGGTGGCGCCGGGCGCGAGTGCACGCGCGATTTGCGTGGCAAGACGTGTGAGCGGGCCGGCCAGGATATTCGCGACGATGAGATCGTAAGGCGCCCTCGCCGCGAGCGCGGGATGATCGAGACCGTCCGCGGTCACGGCCTGCACCATAGGGCCTTCGCGATTGGCTTGTGCATTCTCGCGCGTGACGGTGACGGCGACGGGATCGATGTCGGAAGCGAGCACGCACCGCCGCCACAACCGCGAGGCCCCGATGGCGAGAAGGCCCGTCCCGCAGCCGAGATCGAGCACATTTTTATAGCGCCGATTTTTGCCGAGATCGCTGAGCACACTCAAACACAGCGCCGTCGTTTCGTGATGGCCCGTGCCGAACGCCAAGCCTGCTTCGATGCGGATTGGAACGACGCCCGCCGGCACCTTGCCTTTGTCGTGCGCGCCATAAACGAAGAAACGGCCCGCGCGCACCGGCGGCAGACCTTCGAGCGAATGTTTGATCCAGTCCTGATCGGGCAGGGGCTCGACCGTAATCTCGCGGCCCGAAAGTTCGCGGAGCAGCGCCGCATCAGGTTCCTCCGTATACAGAGCTTCGACGGTGGCCTTGTCCGCGAATGGTTCCTCCGCGATGAGCACGGCCTGCGGCAGCGGAGGCGTCAGATCGAACAACGCAACGACATCGGCGGCTTCGGCTTTGCGAAGCATGATGGAGGCTTTCCAGAGAGGTGGCGTCATCAAGGTTTTACTCAGTTGTGACTCACTATCGAAACTTGCAGAGAACCTCCGAAGCCCACTTGCACCGGAGCAAAGGTAATCACTCTGCCGCGTGTTGCGACTTCAAAATGAGATACTATTGGCGGTCTAACGACTTCTATTTTGTGCGTGATACGGAGACTGATAGATTGAACGGGCCTTTCGTCCAATAAAAATTCATCAGCACCGAATTCCCGGCGCTCTTCGGCGGTACGTTCATAAACGTCTTCGGGCAATATCCATGATTGAAAACAGTTTACGTCTCGGTCCGACAGTTGCTCGATCCATTCTTTGGCGAAACTTTCTAAATCAAGTGGCTTGCCACGAAAGAGCACTTTCGCCATCTGAATGTTGATCAACCATTTGTCTTTAGTGTCCGTTGCCTCTCTTCTCATATGAAAGGCAATACTCGGAACAACTTTAGACCGGTCGCGAATAATGTGATGAAAATGGTCGAACGGCGCCGGGGCAACGGCTGAGTTGTGTTCTGATGTCGACAGCAGTTGGATACGCTCATCTGTTTTTGCCTGAGATTCTGCGTATCGGGAAAAAGATTTAGCTACGAAAAACCCCTTTTGAGCATTTGTTACAGCGATTTTTTCTGAGAACGCAATGACATCATTTTTACTAACAGATGTTTTCAAATTTTTGCATTCAAAAATGTAAATAGCTTTATAGCCCGCCGCGATATCGACAGCAACATATAAGTCAATTTCATGCCTAACGCCCGAAACTTGAATTATTTTTTTGTTCTCAATCGTAAACGTTTTTTCCCTGAGCGATGGCGAATCGCGCAAAATTGCGGTTTCGACCGCTCGCACGGCGGCTTCGAGGGCGTCGCCTTTTTCCTTTGACGAGTTCATGAGTGGAAATCCAAGTTTCACGTCCGCGTCACAAACGTATCGATCACTTTCTTCTCGCCCGCTTTGTCGAAATCGACCGTGAGTTTGTTGCCTTCCACGCCTGTCACGCGGCCATAGCCGAATTTCTGATGGAAGATGCGGTCGCCGCGCGTGTAATGCGTAGCGGTGGGGTCGCTAGTCTGCACGGTGAAGGCTTGCGCCTCGATGAGCGGCGCGCGCGTGCGCGCCATGCCGCCCGCGCGATTGGCCTGTGCGCGTTTCCAGCCGGGGCTTTCGTAAGTGCTCGCGAATCCGCCCGCATTCGCGTTGTCGCGAAAGCCCGCATAGCCGCCGTAAAACCCTTCATCCACGCGCGTATCGACATGGTCGCCCGGAATTTCGTTGATGAAGCGCGAGGGCAGCGCGCTTTGCCAATTGCCGTGAATGCGCCGGTTCGCGGCAAACGAAATGCGGATGCGTTTCTTCGCGCGCGTCAGGCCGACATAGGCGAGGCGGCGTTCCTCCTCCAATCCCGCGAGTCCGCTCTCATCCATCGTCCGTTGCGACGGAAACAAACCTTCCTCCCAGCCCGGCAGGAACACCGTGTCGAATTCCAAACCCTTCGCCGCATGCAGGGTCATCAAATTTATGCGATCCTCGGTTTCGTTCTGCTCCAGCTCCATGACAAGGGACACATGTTCGAGGAATGCGCCAAGCGACTCGAATTGCTCCATCGAACGCACAAGTTCCTTGAGGTTGTCGAGCCGCCCCGGCGCCTCCGCCGATTTGTCGTTCTTCAGCATGTCGGTATAGCCGCATTCGTCGAGCACGATTTCGGCGAGTTGCATATGCGGAAGCTGCGTCGCCATCGCGCTCCAGCGCGCGAAAGTGGCCGCGAGTTCGCCAAGCGCCTTGCGCGCTTTCGGCGGCACTTCGTCCGTCTCGGCGATTTCGTGCGCAGCCGCCAGCAGCGGAATACCGCGTGTACGTGCAAAGTGATGCAGGCTTTGCACGCTCGCATCGCCAATGCCGCGCTTGGGCCGGTTGACAATGCGCTCGAAGGCGAGGTCGTCGTCGCCTTGCGCGACAAGCCGCAAATACGCCATCGCATCGCGGATTTCCGCACGCTCGTAGAAACGCGGGCCTCCGATCACGCGATAGGGCAGGCCAAGCGAAAGAAAACGGTCTTCGAATTCGCGCATCTGGAACGACGCGCGTACAAGCACGGCCATCTCGGTGAGCTTGTGGCCTTCGCGATGCAGCGCTTCGGCGTCGCTCGCGACGTTGCGCGCTTCTTCCTCCGCATCCCATACGCCCTGGACGCGGATTTTTTCGCCGTGATCGCCCTCGGTCCAAAGCGTCTTGCCGAGGCGGCCCTTGTTCGCGGCGATGAGGCCGGACGCAGCGCCCAAAATCGCGGGCGTGGAGCGGTAATTGCGTTCGAGGCGGATCACTTTCGCGCCGGGAAAATCGCGCTCGAAGCGCAATATGTTTTCCACCTCCGCGCCGCGCCAGCCATAGATCGATTGATCGTCGTCGCCGACCACGCACACATTGCCCGTGTTTTTGCCTAGCAATTTCAGCCACAGATATTGAACGACATTCGTATCCTGATATTCGTCAACCAGCATATAGCGAAAACGCCCGCGATATTCCTCGAGGATCTCAGGATGCGTGCGCAACACATTCAATGTTTCGAGCAACAAATCGCCGAAATCCGCGGCGTTCAGCGATTTGAGCCGCTCCTGATATTGGCGGTAAAGCTCGCGGCCTTTGCCGAACGCAAAGGAATGCGCTTCACCTTCCGGCACATCGGCGGGCGAAAAGCCGCGATTTTTCCAGCCATCGATGAAGGTGGCGAGCGTGCGCGGCGGCCAGCGTTTCTCGTCGATATTCGCGGCTTCGACGACCTGCTTGATGAGGCGCAACTGATCGTCGGCATCGAGGATCGTGAAATTGGATTTGAGGCCCGCAAGCTCCGCATGACGGCGCAACATCTTCGCGCCGATGGAATGGAATGTGCCCAGCCATTGCATGCCTTCGACTACGCCGCCGATAAGCGCGCCAATGCGCTCCTTCATTTCGCGCGCGGCCTTGTTCGTGAACGTAACGGCGAGAATCTGCCCAGGCCAGGCGCGTCGCGTGGCGAGAATGTGGGCGAGCCGCGTCGTCAGCACGCGCGTCTTGCCCGTGCCCGCACCTGCCAGCACGAGCACGGGCCCGTCCAGCGCCAGCACGGCCTCGCGCTGCTCCGCGTTCAGGCCCGAGAGATAGGCAGGCTCGCGCGCGGGCGCACGCTCCTCGCCAAAGGCATTGTCGAGCGGATCGGAAAAGCGGTTGCCGTAACCGCTCATGGGGTGAGCGCCGATTCATGGATCATGGGACAAATGTAGAACTTCGATGCGCAAATGTCATCGGCGGCATAACAGCTATGCGAGGCCGAGTTCCTTGAGGATCGCCGCGCGATCCGCATCGAGGTCGGGCGCGGGCGTGCGCGTTGCAGGGTCTTCATAAGCGGAAAGCTTGATCGGATTGCCCTGCATCTTGAGCGGGCCGATTTCGGGATCATGCGCGGTGACGATCATGTTGCGCGCGGCGATCTGCGGATCGGCCATCACATCGGCGACATCGTTGAGCGGTCCGCACGGCACGCCTTCGGCTTCGAACAGCGCGAGCCATTCTTTCGAGTTGCGCCCGGCGAGTGCGGTTTCGAATTCGCGTTCGAGGTCTTGCCAATGCGCAACGCGATCGGGATTGGTGATGAAGCGCGTATCGGCGGTGAGGTTCGCGCGGCCCATCACTTTCGCGATGCGCGCGAACAACGCATCCGTCGCGGCGGCGAGCACGATATGTCCATCCTTCGTCGCATAAGCCTGAAACGGCGCGATGGAAGGATGACGGCTGCCGAGCTTGCCCGGCACGTCGCCCGTCGCCACATAGCGCGCAATCGCGTTCTCCAGAATCGCGACCTGGCTGTCGAGCATCGAGACATCAACCTTCATGCCGCGCCCGGTCGTTTTGCGGTCGTAAAGCGCGGTCACGATGCCGATGGTCGCGAACAATCCCGCCGTCAGATCGCCGATGGAGGAGCCCACGCGCGTGGGCGCGCTATCGGGATGGCCGGTCAGGCTCATGATGCCGCCCATCGCCTGCACGACCATGTCGTAAGCGGGCCGGTTGGCATAAGGCCCCGTATGGCCGAAACCGGACACGCCCGCATAGACCAGTTTGGGATATTTGTCTTTCAACATATCCCAGCCGTAACCCAGTTTCTCCATCGTGCCGCCGCGATAATTCTCGATGAGCACATCGGCACGAGAGAGCAAGGCTTCGAATATCTTGCGGTCGGCTTCCGCTTTCAGATCGAGCGCGATGGATTCCTTGCCGCGATTGACCGACATGAAATAGCCGGATTTGCGCCCGCCATTCTTCGCGTTCACGAACGGGCCGATGCTGCGGGAATCGTCGCCTGTGCGCGGCGGCTCGACCTTGATGACGCGCGCACCCATTTCGGCGAGTAGCAACGCACAATAAGGCCCCGCGAGTACACGCGTGAGATCGACGACCAACAGGCCGCTGAACGGTCCTTGTTTCTTTTCACTCATAAAAATTGTCATCCCCGGCGAGCGCCGCGCAGCGGCGTGAGGGAAGGGGATCCAGGCGTTGAAACCAGACCCGGCATCGACCACCTGGGTTCCCTTCCCCTCGCGATGCTATCGCATCGCTCAGCCGGGAATGACAACCTATTTTTATTTGTCGCATTCGTTCAATTTGTGGGCGTCGACGTGCTGTTTGCTTTTATCGGCTTTTGCTTTTTGCAAGTCGCGCACTGTCTTCGCCACACCATGCTGTACGCGATTGTTCGCGGCTTCTGCGTCATCCGCCGCACGCGCTTTCGCCTTGCGCGCGCGACGGAGATTGATGACGTCAGCCATTGTCTCTTTCCTGCGCGCGCTTGAACGCAGGCCGCTCCATCAAACGCCCGAGATAATCGTCATAGACCTGGCGTTGCGGCAGCAATCCGCCCTTGAGGAATTGCGCGAGCGAACCGTAAATGACATCGGCGCCCGTGAAACGCTCGCCCAAAATATAAGGCCCCTTCTCGAGCGTTTCGGCGATGCGTTTTTCCGCATCTTCCCAGCTCACGGCTCTGGCGGAGGATGTATCGAATTTCATGAACGCCGCATTGATCGCGGGTTCGACGACGCTTGCATAATAGAACAGCCACGTCACATAAGGTGCGCGATCCCATTCGCCGACGCTCGGCCCCATCTTCACGCGCTGGAACGTGTCGGTGAGATAAAGCACGATCGCGGCGGATTCGAAAACAGTCCAGCCTTCGTGCTCGATCGCAGGCACTTTCAAGTGCGGATGAATGGCGCGATAGGATTCCGGCGCGGGCTCGCCCGAACCGTCGCCGCGCTGGATCGGCACGAGCTCGATCTCGTATTTCACCTCAAGCTCTTCAAGCAGCCAGATAATGCGCGAGGACCGCGAACGCGGCGCATGATAAAGCTTGATCACGGATGTCTCCTGTTTTCGGGCGCACCAACGCTAAGGCGTTGTGTGGGACGCCGCAAGCGCAAGAACGCGCAACGCACTCGCAAGCGGACGGGGCCCGCGTTCGCTATCGACCTTCGCGACAAACCCGGCGAGGCTTGCGTTGTTCTTGCGTGCTTCGGCCTCCAGCACGGCCCAGAATTCCGGCTCCAGCGCGATGCTTGTGCGATGCCCCGCGATTGAGAAGGAACGTTTCTTCAAATTCATTTCGGGTGGATCATATCCTCGGGCCGTACAAGCCGATCGAATTCGTCCGCCGTGACGTATCCGCCTTTCAATGCTTCTTCTTTCAGCGTCGTGCCGTTCTTGTGCGCGGTCTTGGCAATCTTCGCCGCGTTGTCGTAACCGATCTTCGGCGCAAGCGCGGTGACAAGCATGAGCGAACGGTCGAGTGCCGCCTTAATGTTATCGCGGCGCGGTTCGATGCCGACGACACAATGCTCGGTGAAGCTTTTCGCGGCATCGGCCATCAAACGCACCGATTGCAGAAAGCTGTACGCCATCACGGGATTGTAGACGTTGAGCTCGAAATGGCCCTGGCTGCCCGCGAATGTCACCGTCGCATTGTTGCCGAAGATGCGTGTGCAAACTTGCGTCAGCGCTTCGCACTGCGTGGGGTTCACTTTGCCCGGCATGATCGACGAACCCGGCTCGTTTTCCGGCAGCGCGAGTTCGCCGAGACCCGAACGCGGCCCTGAGCCGAGCAGACGGATATCGTTTGCAATCTTGAACAGCGATGCGGCGACCGTATTGATCGCGCCATGGCTGAACACCATCGCGTCATGTGCGGCAAGCGCCTCGAATTTGTTCGGCGCGCTTTTGAACGGCATATGCGTGATCGCCGCAATGCGCTCCGCAACCATTTCCGCGAAACCGACCGGCGCGTTGAGGCCCGTGCCGACCGCCGTTCCGCCTTGCGCGAGTTGCATGAGCATGGGCAGTGTCTGTTCGATACGCGCGATGCCGTTTTCGACCTGCTGCGTGTAGCCGGAAAATTCCTGGCCCAGCGTGAGCGGTGTCGCATCCTGCGTATGCGTGCGGCCTATCTTGATGATGTCCTTCCACGCCTGCGCCTTGTCGTTCAGCGCATTGCGCAACATTTGCAGCGCGGGAATGAGCGCATGAACGATCTCCTCCGCACACGCGATATGCATCGCGGTCGGATACGTATCGTTCGACGACTGACTCATATTGACGTGATCGTTCGGATGCACGGGCTTCTTGGAGCCGCGCTCGCCGCCGAGCATTTCAATCGCACGATTGGAGATCACCTCATTCGCGTTCATGTTCGATTGCGTGCCGGATCCCGTTTGCCACACGACAAGCGGGAAATGATCGTCGAGCTTGCCTTCACTCACCTCTTGTGCTGCGGCGACAATCGCATCGCCGATCTTCTTGTCGAGAATTCCGAGCGCCATATTCGTTTCGGCGGCGGCACGCTTCACGATGCCGAGCGCACGCACGATGGAGACAGGCTGCCTCTCCCAGCCGATCTTGAAATTGAGCAGAGAGCGTTGCGTTTGCGCGCCCCAATAGCGGCTTGCGTCTACTTCGATAGGGCCGAACGTATCGGTTTCGGTGCGGGTCTTCGTCATTTTGTCCATATTATAGATAGGCGCTCGTCGGC
>DATHQA010000430.1:0-6339 GCA_035483375.1 Rhizomicrobium sp.
CACCTTGATGCTCGCGGCCTCGCGCGCTTCGGGCGGAAGCGCGTCGATGGCGCGCTGGAAATTGTCCGCGACGCCGAGAATGTCGCGCGCGAATTTCGTCACCGCATATTGGCTCGCATCGAGCTTCTCGCGTTCGGCGCGACGGCGCACATTCTCGCCGTCGGCAAGCGCACGCAACAGCCGGTCCTTCAGATCGGCCACTTCCGCACGCAGGATTTCCACTTCGCCCGGGCCGTTGTCGTTATCGGCGCCCAAACCGTTTTCCATTTCGTCTCCGGCGCTCATCTCATGCTCCATCACGCAAGCAGGCGGCTCACGACTTTCGCCGTGTGATCCACCATCGGAATGATGCGGCCGTAATTCAGCCGCGTCGGACCCAGAACGCCGATCACGCCCACGATCTTGCCCTGGGCATTGGCATAGGGCGCTGCCACGATAGACGATCCCGACAGGCTGAACAGCCTGTTTTCCGAGCCGATGAAAATGCGCACGCCATCGCCCTCATGCGCAAGCTCCAAAAGGCGGATGAGATCGTTCTTGCGCTCGATATCGTCGAACAGCGTGCGGATGCGTTCGAGATCGTTCTGCGCATCGACACTGTCGAGCAGATGGGATGCGCCGCGCACGATAAGGACTTTTTCCTCCGCCGTGCTGCGCGCCGAAGGGGCGGCAAGTGTGGCCAAGCCTTCAGCCACGATCTTGGCCGTCAGCGTATCAAGCTGTGCGCGCTCGCCTTCGAGTTCGCCTAAGACTTCTGTGCGCGCCGCATCGAGCGTGCGGCCGCGCAGCCGCGCATTGAGATAGTTCGACGCTTCGGACAGCGCCGACATGGGCAGGCCCGCGGGCGTATCGATGAGTCTGTTCTCCACCGTGCCGTCTTCGGCGACGATGACGACAAGCGCCTTGCCCGGCGCCACGCCGACAAATTCAATGTGCTTGAGCGCGATGTCCTGCTTGGCGGCCACAAGTAGCCCTGCGCAGCGCGAAAGGCCGGACAGCATCGTGGCGGCTTGCGTCAGCACATCTTCCAGTCCGCGCCCGGTTTCGGAAATGCGCGCTTCGATGGAGGCGCGTTCATTGGGCGCAAGCTCGCCGATCTCGAGCAGGCCATCGACGAACATCCGAAGCCCGCGCTCGGTCGGGATGCGGCCCGCGCTTGTATGCGGCGCATAGAGAAGGCCCATCGCTTCCAGATCGGCCATCACATTGCGGATCGAGGCGGGCGAAAGCGTGATGGGCAGAAGCTGGGAAAGCGTGCGGGAACCGACCGGCTCGCCCGAACTGAGGAACGCTTCGACAAGGCGGCGGAAAACCTCCCTTGGCCTTTCGCCGAGGGAAGCAGCCTGCGCGCGCGAAAAACTGCCGTCCACCACTTAACCCTTTGTGTATATTACGCTTTCATGCCTGTACAGTTACACTGTTTGCACCGCACCACCAATGCCGCTAGGTAAAGCGCTGAGCCCGCAACTTCAAGAGATGACCATGCGCCCCAGCAAGCGTGAGCCCGATCAGATGCGCAAAGTCATCCTCGAACCGGGCGTCGCGCGCCATGCCGAAGGCTCCTGCCTCGTCAAATTCGGCGACACGCATGTGCTCGTGACCGCGAGCCTGGAGGAGAATATTCCGGGGTTCCTCAAGGGCACGGGCAAGGGCTGGGTCACGGCGGAGTATGGCATGCTGCCGCGCGCCACGCATACGCGCATGCGGCGCGAGGCGGCGCAGGGCAAACAATCCGGCCGCACGCAGGAGATTCAGCGCCTCATCGGGCGGTCTTTGCGCGCGGTGACGGATTTGTCCGCGCTCGGCGAACGGCAGATCGCCATCGATTGCGATGTGATCCAGGCCGATGGCGGCACGCGCACGGCCTCCATCACGGGCGGCTTCGTGGCGCTCGGCCAATGCATCGCGTTCATGAAGAAGACGGGCCTCGTGACGAAGCCTGTGCTGCGCGATCATGTGGCGGCGGTTTCGTGCGGCATCTGGAAAGGTACGCCGCTTCTCGATCTCGATTACGACGAGGATTCGAGTGCGGAGACCGACGCGAATTTCGTGCTCACGGGTGCGGGCGGGTTTGTCGAGATTCAAGGGACGGCGGAAGGCGCACCGTTCAGCGAAGAACAATTCGGTCAGCTTCTTGGTCTCGCGCGCAAGGGCATCAGCGAGCTCGTCGAATTGCAGAAACAGGCGCTTGCGTGAAACGCCTTGTCATCGCGAGCCATAATGCCGGCAAGGTGCGCGAGATCGCGGAATTGCTTGAGCCCTTCGGCTTCGATGTTAAAAGCGCCGCCGAATTGAATTTGCCCGAACCGGAAGAAACCGCCACGACATTCGCGGGCAATGCCGCGCTGAAAGCGCGCGCAGCGGCGGATGCAAGCGGCATCCTCGCGCTTGCCGATGATTCAGGTCTTGCGGTTGCCGCACTCGATGGCGCGCCGGGAATTTATTCCGCGCGCTGGGCGGGACCGTCCAAGGATTTTTCGCTCGCGATGAAAAAGGTCGAAACCGCGCTTGCGGAAAAACACGCGAAGGATACTGCTGCCAAATTCGTCTGCGCGCTCGCGCTTGCCGAACCCGGCAAGGAGCCGCAGATCTTCGAAGGCGAAGTGCATGGCCATCTCGTGTTTCCGCCGCGCGGGGACAAAGGCTTCGGCTATGATCCGATCTTCGTGGCTGACGGCATGAACAAAACCTTCGGCGAAATCGAGCCCGCGCAGAAACATGCGATGAGCCATCGCGCGCGCGCATTCGCGAAGCTTGTTGCACATCTGAAGGCATGAGCGGCTTCGGAATCTATGTCCATTGGCCGTTCTGCACGGCGAAATGCCCATATTGCGATTTCAATTCGCATGTGCGCTCGCAGATCGATGAAGCGGCCTGGGCAAGCGCGATTGCGCGCGAGCTGGGACACATCGCAAATCTGCAAGGCCCGCAACGTCCAATTGTCGAAACGGTTTTCTTCGGCGGCGGCACGCCGTCGCTGATGAGCGGGAAGAGCGTCGGCCATGTGCTCGATGCGATTTCGCGATTGTGGACTATATCATCGGATATCGAGATTACTTTGGAAGCCAATCCTGCAAGCGCGGAAGCCGCGCGTTTTCGCGATTATCGCACAGCGGGTGTGAACAGGCTTTCGTTAGGCGTGCAGGCGCTCAACGATACCGATCTCAAAATGCTCGGCCGCCTGCACGATGTCGCCGAAGCCAAAGCCGCACTCAAAATGGCGATGGAGACATTCGATCGCGTGTCGCTCGATCTCATTTATGCGCGCCCGAAACAAACGGCGGCTCAATGGCGTGCGGAATTGAACGAGGCGCTTTCCTTCGGCACCGAACATCTTTCGCTCTATCAATTGACCATCGAGCCCGCAACGCCATTCGCGACGCTTGCGAAGGCCGGCGCGCTTGCGATCCCGGATGATGACAACGCTGCCACACTTTATGAGATCACGCAGGAATTGACCGCGCGTGCAAATCGCCCGGCTTACGAAATCTCCAATCATGCAGCGCACGGTGCAGAATCGCGGCACAATCTTTTATATTGGCGTTATGGCGATTATGCGGGTGTCGGTCCCGGCGCGCATGGGCGTTTGCAAATCGATGGTAAGCGTTTCGCCACGTCAGCCGAGCGTTTGCCCGAACGCTGGCTGCAGCGTGTTAATGCCGATGATTATGGCTTTTCCGAAATGACAGAAGTCCCATCGGCAGATGCCGCACGCGAACATCTGCTTATGAATTTGCGTCTCGCCGAGGGCCTCGATCTTGAAGCCTATCGCGCGCGTTGGGGTATCGATCTCGATGAAGCGCGCATCGCATCGCTTACGGAACATATGTTCGTCGAACGAAGCGGCAATCGCCTGGTCGCAACGCTGAAAGGCGCGCTTGTGCTCAACAGCGTGATTGCTGAATTGGCGGCTTAGAGTAGCTTTTTGTTAAACCAGAACCGTCGTGGCCGGATTTAATCCGGCCATCCATCCGATGCATGTCTATGCATCGAAGCGATTCTTTTGCGCTCGCAGACGCGAGAGCGATGGATGGCAGGGTCAAGCCCTGCCATGACGGTTACGGTTCAATAATTCAATCAGAAACAGATTTAACTATTCTCCAGCCGCTTCGAATGTCTGCGGTGCGCGATGCACGACCTCGAAGCCATCCGGCGTCACGCTGAGGATCGCAAGGCCGCGTTCCGCCGTGCCGTCGGGATTGAAGCGGAAGATACCGTCCACGCCCGCAAATCCGTTCGGATCCACAAGGGCCGCGCGCGTGAAGCGGTGGTAAGGCTCGCCCGGTGCAAGCAGCGCCACAAGCGAAATCGCATCATAGGCAAGCGTCGCCAATTGCGGCGGCGTCGCATCGAAGGCATCGCGATATTTCGCGTCGAAGGAATCCTGCACATGCGGCGGGGGCGCTGCGAACAGGCCGCCGCCAAGCGCAGGCTCTTTCGCAATCGACGGATCGTCCCACACGCCCGTGCCGAGCAATTGCACATGGTCCGGGCCGTTCGTGGCGAGGATCGAGGCAATCGCGCGCAAGCCGGGGCCTCCTTGCGCGATGAGGATCGCATCGGGATTGGTGCGCGCAACCGCTTCGGTAGGATCAGCAGCGCCGCTCGAACCGGGCACGAATTTCTCAATATCCGTCACTTGGCCTTTGTTGGCGATGACGGCCTCGCGGAACACATCGGCGACGTGATTGCCATAGGCATTCTCAGGCACGAGGGCTGCAAAATTCTTGTGGCCTTGTGCCGCTGCGTAGGCGACGACGCTGCGCACTTCGTTTTCGGGCTGGAAGCTCAACAGATAGATGCCGCGCTTGGCGACGGTGCGGTCCGTCGAGAACGCAAGCACCGGCACGCCGCGATCCTTCGCGATGGGCGTGACCGCCGTCACAGAGGCCGCGAACAACGGCCCGACGATGATTTCGGCCCCTTGGCCCAGCAATTTGCGCGTGGCATTCGCGGCATCGTCCGGGGTTGCACCTTCATCGGCAGGCATGAGGATGAGGTTGGGATTGTCCGCGTCCGACATCGCAAGCTCGGCCGCCTTGAGCATCGCATTGGCAAGCGCGCGCGTCGCTGAAGACCCGTTCGAGAAGGGCAGCAGAATGCCCACACGCACAGGCACGTCATGTCCCGTATTCTGCAGGCGCAGGAAGCTTGGCTGGTCGGCGGCCAATTGATGTGGCGCCGGTGGCTCCGCTTCCACTTGCGGTGGCGGAGGCGGCGGCTTGGCCGCCTGCACCGGCGCTTCGGTGACGCAGCCTGTGAGTGCCCCTATCGCAAGCACGCCAAGAATGACGCAAAGTCGCCGCGTTACGGGCGGGCGGAATGACAAAGCGGAACGCATCGAATCCATCGGTGAAGGGCGCGGGCCACCCTAACCCGGCGGAAAGCCTCGGTAAATCGCCCGTGGAGCTCGCGCCCGGACTTTACGTGACGGCGACACCAATCGGCCACGCACGCGACATTACGCTAAGGGCCTTGGAGGCGTTGGCGGCTTGCGACCTCATCGCGGCGGAGGATACGCGCGTCACCGCCAAGCTGCTCGCGATCCATGGCATCGCCAAGCCTATGACCGCCTATAACGACCATAATGGCGAGCGCGAAAGGCCGCGGCTGCTTGCCAAGCTGCGCGAGGGCCAGCGCATTGTGCTTGTGAGCGATGCGGGCACACCGCTTATCTCCGATCCGGGGTTCAAGCTTGTGCGTGCGGCGTTGGCGGAAGGCATCGCGGTGCATGCCCTGCCCGGCGCGTCGGCGCCGCTTGTGGCCTTGACGCTTTCCGGCCTGCCTTCGGATCGTTTCCTGTTCGCCGGCTTTTTGCCGTCCAGACACGGCGAGCGGCAGAACGCGTTGCAGGCGCTCAAGCTGGAAACGCCGACGCTCATCTTCTTCGAATCGCCACAGCGTCTGCACGACACGCTTGCCGATATGGCAGAGATTTTCGGCGACCGTCCGGTCTGCGTCGCGCGCGAATTGACCAAGCTGCACGAGGAGGTCAGGCGCGGCTCATTGTGCAAAATTGCTGCGCAATATGCTGCGCAGCAAAACCAGGCTTTGCGCGGGGAAATCACGCTTGTAGTAGGGGGCGCGAAGGACGGCGAAACGGATTTTTTGAAGCTCGACCGCCTTATCGATGCTGCGCAGCAATTCATGCCTGTGCGCGCAGCATCGGACCTGCTCGCCGACGCGCTCGACCTGCCGCGCCGCGCCGTTTACGACCGTGCGCTCGAACGCAAGAAATCCCATGAAACGTATTGAACGCGGACGCAAAGCGGAAAGGCGCGGTCGCCGCAGCGAGACCTTCGCGGCCCTGCTTCTCATGCTCAAAGGCTATCGCATCCT
>DATHQA010000431.1:0-11958 GCA_035483375.1 Rhizomicrobium sp.
CCTTGCGATAGGCTTCAAGCGCGCCTTTCTTGTCGCCGTAATCCTCAAGCATCTGCGCAAGCTGCATATAGGCCGCGAATTCACGCGGGTTCAGCGTGAGCGTTTTCTGCAGCGAGATCATCGCGCCTTCATCATCGCCCGCTGCGGTCTGCAACGCCGCGCGATTGTGCCAGCCTTCCGCATAATCGGGCGCGAGGTCGGTGACGGATTCGAACAGCTTGCTTGCCGTTTTCGTATCGCCCGCCTCGACGGCGGCGCCTGCGCGCGTCATGAGCAGATCAACGGTCGCGCTTCCCGATTGATTGAAGAGCGTTTCGATCTTGGCTTCGATCACGCGCGCATCGTCTTCCGAAATGTCGGTGCTGAGCGTCGCGAACAATTTGTCGATCTGCTGGGCGGGCGCAACCGGTGCGGGAGAAGCTGCCGGTTTCGTATCCGCCGCGAAGGCAAGCGACGGCATGACGAAGGCGAAAGCGAACACAAAGCGCATAGCGAATTTTACCGCGCGGACCGGAAATCCGCCACGCTGAAAAATCACCATAGCTAATGGATTATCCCTGCCGGGCTTTGAAGCGCGGATTCTTCTTGTTGATGACATAGGTCCGGCCCCGCCGCCTGATGATACGGCAGTCCTTGTCGCGCTTCTTGAGCGAGCGCAGTGAATTGCGAACCTTCATGTCACATCGTCCAAGTAAAAGGCGGAAGCCGCCCGAAAAGAGGCGCGGAACCTAGTGGGGCGGACATGGCCTGTCAACGCCCGCGCGATTCTGTGTTAAGACTTTGTTCGGGCAGGCAAAAGAGGAATCATGCGGGCGCTAAGTTCCATTCTTCATCGCGTTTTGGAAGGCTTGGGCGCCCTGGCGCTCGCCGTGAGCCTCGCCTCCTGCGAGGCGCCCGTGACGCCGCAACGCGCGACATCGACGGTTTCGCTTCCCATCGCCCCGCCCACAGGCGCGCCTTATGAGCCGGGCGCCAATTTCGCCCAGTTCATCGCGAGCTTCCGTGTTCAGGCGCATGCGGCAGGCATCACGGATGCGACCTATGACGCAGCGCTCGGCCATGTCGCGTTCAATCCGCGCGTCTGGCAATTAAATGGCGCGCAGCCGGAATTCGTGCGGCCGATCTGGGACTATCTCGACACCGCCGTTTCGCCGCGCCGCATTGCCGACGGCCAGGCAATGCTGGCGGCGAACGCAGCAACGCTCACGCAGATCGAACAGCGCTATGGCGTGCCGAAGGAAATCCTTGTCGCGATCTGGGGTATGGAATCCGATTACGGCCGTTCCATGGGGTCGTTCAATCTTTTCGAGGCGCTCGCGACACTTGCCTTTGATGGCCCGCGCGTGGATTACGCAAGGCCCGAACTCATCGCAGCGCTGAAGATGGTGCAGAATGACGGCTTTAAACCGGATATGATGAAATCCTCATGGGCAGGCGCGTTCGGCCAGACACAATTCGTACCCACCGCCTATTTCGCGCACGCCGTCGATTTCGACGCCGACGGCAAAAAGGATTTGTGGAATTCGGCCGCCGATGCGCTTGGCTCCACAGCGTCGCTGCTTGCAGGCGTCGGCTGGAAGTCCGGCGCGCAATGGGGATATGAAGTGCGCCTGCCCGCGAATTTCCCTTACGAGCAGGCAGACGTCGATAGCACTAAACAGATCGCCGATTGGCGCGCGCTGGGCGTGAAGACCGCACTCGGCGCGGATCTGCCGGACAGTCCGGAAGCAGGCGCGATCATCCTGCCCGCGGGCGCACGCGGGCCTGCGTTTCTCGTCTTCGGCAATTTCAAGGCCGTGCTGAAATACAATAACGCGGTGTCTTACGCGCTTGGCATTTGCGAATTGGCATTGCGCATCGGCGGCGCGAATGGGATCGTAGCACCTTGGCCGCGCGATGAGGTACCGCTCGGCAAGAATGAACGATTACAGATGCAGCGCGATCTTCTCGTACTCGGTTACGATCCTGGCGCGGTCGATGGTGTATTGGGTCGTAAAGTGCGAGCGGCGCTGCGCTTATATCAGCAAGCGCGCAACATTCCCGTAGATGGCTTCGCGACGAAAGCCTTGCTCGACCGCATGAATGCGGAGATTAAATCCAAAACATCATAAAAACTGTCATGGCCCGCCGGAGTGCGGGCCATGACAAGTTGGTTTAAGCGTTGGCAACAGGAGTCGCCGGGGACTCTTCCACGATCTCCGCATCGGGCGGAATGATGCCCGCATTGCGCAGCGTCGGCGAAAGCAGCGTGTATGCGAACAGCACGACCATCATCACCGCACCAAACGCATAAGGCAGGAACGGCGAAATCTCATACATGCCGCCGATAAGCGGGCCCGCGATGAAGCCCGTCGCACTCGCACCACCGATGATGCCTGCGACCGCGCCCTGCTCATGCGGCGCGACCGAAAGCGATGCGCCGGATGCGAAACCCGGCCGCGACATACCAAAGCCCAATCCCGACAGCACAAGCGCAAACACAAGCGGGCCGAATTGATGCGAAAGTAGGAAAATCACACAGGACGCAAACGCGATGCCGAGACCCCAGGTCGTTAGATTGCGCGCCGAGAAATTGAACCGCTGCACGACGACCAATTGCGCGAACAGCGCCGACATGGATGAGGCCATCTGGCCCACGAGAATGAATTCCGCAGTCGAGTCCGGTTTGATCTTCAGCACATCCATAAAGAAGAATCCCATCGTCTGAATGGGAATGGCCGCCGCGGTCGAAAGGCCAATGGCGAACAGCACGAAGGGCAACACGCGCGGATCGTACCAGCGCAGCGTGCTCACAGTTTGCACTTGCTGTTTCGGCGGGGTGCGTTCGGGCAGCAGGAACCAGATCGCCGCCGCGCTCGCGACTGCCAGCGCCGAAATGAAATAGAACGGCGCGAGCAGACCAATCGCAGCGAGCAACGTCGCAATGCCGGGACCGACCGTCGTGCCGAGGCCGAAAGCGGCGCCGATCGTCGCCACACCCTGCAAACGCTCATGCGGCATCGTGCGGTCGGCGACATAAGCCTGCGCCGATGGCTGCGTACCGGAGCCGAATGTGCCGTAAAGCGAGCGCGACGCGATCATGAGCGGAAACACGAGGAACGCAGGCAGCCAGTGATGCAGGCCTGCAAGCATGACGCTCGCAAACAGCGCAAACGAAATCGCAAACGCGAGCAGGCCCAGCAGCATGACGGGCTTGCGACCCCAGCGGTCGCTTTTCTTGCCCCAATAGGTCGATGAGAAAACCCATATCGTCGCCGAGATCGCGAAGATCGTGGTCGTCTGCAATTCGTTCAGGCCCAGCTGGCGCGAAAGCGGCGGCAGGATCGCGAACAGCACGGTCTGCCCAGCGCCCATGCACACAAGGCTGATGAACAAAATGCCGAAGGCGCGGTTGCGCTGGGCCTGTGTCGTCGTGCTCGCATAGGAGCGTGCGATATCGGCTTCTTCGTGAATGATTTCGGCGTGACGCGTCTCTTCGTTCATTTCGGACAATCGACGCGTCCGTTCGCAAACACGCATGTCATCGCAAGCGCGCCGTCCGCGTTATGCACTTCGACGTTCCAGCCTTTGTCGCTGCGCGTCATGAGCAGAAAGCCGAACGCGTTACGCGCAAGCCCATCCGTCACGTACTGTCCCGAAAGATCGATGCCGGAGAGATCGGTGGGCGCGGGATCGAGATTGTCGCCGCTGTTGCCGGCGAGGATTTGCGGCGGGACATTACCTTTATAATTCAACACTTCGAATGCATGGATGTGGCCGGATAGCATGAGCGAAACAGGCTTCAGCGCATCCCTGTCGAGGCTTGCGATAAGCGTGGCATTGCCGCCGACCGTGAGACCAAGCGGTCCCGTCACAGCACCCCACAAAGGCCGGTGCACGGTAAGCCACAAGGGCTCGGGTGCAAGCTTTGCGAGCGCCGCGAAATCCGCGCGATATTCGGATAGGAGACGCAAATCCGGGATTTGATCGGGCGCATCCGCATCATCCATCACGGCAAGCGTCACACCGCCAATCGGTACGGCGTAAGGCGCAAGATGCGCACACGGCGCATGCGCATCGGTATTCGGACCCATGAGGCGCAGGAAGCCCGCGCCGGAACGCGGACAATCTTCATGATTGCCGCGCACGAAAACCATGGGCGCCGCTGCAAACAGCGGCGCGGCCGGCGCAAAGAAATCCGCATTCCATGCCGGCCAATCATCGCCCGATGGGCTGCCCGCGCAGCGCGCATCATCCGCGGGGCATGCACTCTCGCGATAAAGATAATCGCCGACATGGATGATGAGATCGGGTTTCGTCGCGGCGGCCTTCGCGGCAAGCGCGGGGAACGGCCATTTCGTGGGGTCGTTGCAGGCCTGCACCGTCGAACCCTTGATGCGGCAGCCCGTATCGCCGAGCACAAGAATGCGTTGCGGCGCGCTGACGGGCACGGGCAGCGCCGCGCCCATCACAGAGATAGATTTCGAATCCTTCGGCACATCGGCGGAACAAAGCCGTACGGCGAAGGCGGCATCGGGGGCCGCGCGTTCCTGCATCGGGATTTGCGCGCCGTTGATTTCAATCGCGGGACATTTTTCGTCCGTCACAAGGACGCGCGCTTGCGCTGCACCGCCGGGGCCGAGTTGCACCCAGCGCGCGACGGTTTCCGCTTTCGCCGCGAACGGCAGGAGCACGAATACAAAGGCGGCCATGAATCGACGCATGCGCCGATGATGCCGGATTCTCTATTGGTCGCGCAATCTGACGCGAACCGCTCACACTTCGCGGGATTGCGCTTACGCGTTCAGAGTTGCGATGCGTCTACCCAATTGCCATGGAAGCCAAATGGCACACGGCGCGGCAGCATCGCGGTTCCGATGGGGCCTTTGGCGATATCCTGCGCCTCGAACACGGCGAAATCGCTGCGGTTCTCGGCACTGCGATAGACGATCGTGACAACGAAACCGTCGCCTTCCTCGGCTTGCGCATCGCGTGGCACGAAGACGGGCTCGCCCGGTATGTCGCCATCCGCGAACACGAATTCCTGCTTGCGGCCGGTTTGCAGATCGACATGCGCGATGCGGTCGAACTGCGTTTCCAGATCGCCCGCTATATGCGCCGCCGTCCAGCCATGGCGATAGGAAAGGCCCGCACGCCGGTCATCCACACGCGGGAATTCGCCCGCGACATCGTTCAGCACTTCGCGTTTGATCGTGTCGGTATCGCCCGCAAGATCAATGGTCCAGCGTTTCAGCACCGCGAAGCTGCGCTTGCCGGGCGTTCCATCCGCATTCGGGAACAAGGGTGCTGCCGGATATTCCATCGCGTCGATAAAGATCTTCGAGCCTTCTTCCCACGCATTCATGAAATGGAAGACGTAATTCGGATCCGTCTTGAACCAGCGCAGCGTTTCGATGCCCGCATTGCGTGCGAGCACGCCGAGATAGGCACCCGCGTCCGGCTCCCATGCAATCGGCGGCATGCCTTTCATCGCGCGGTCGAGACTGAGCGTGGCGGGCAGAATGGGAAATACCACATGCCCGCGCGTGACGATGAAATCATGCACCATGCTCGCGAACGGCGCTTCGAACCGGTCGAGCCGCGTCACGGTGCCTTTCGCATCCACAACGCCATAGGCAATGTTCGCGGTCAGCGGCATATCGCCTGCCATATAACCGAAGAACACCATCTCGCCCGTTTCGGGATCGAATTTGGGATGCGCGGTGAAGCGCTTCGCGCTGCCCGCATAGTCAAGATAGCTGCGCGGGCCGAGCGTCTTCGGATCGACCTCAAACGGCTGATGGCCTTCCTCAAGCGCAAGCAGGCGGCCTGCATGGAGCACGATGTTCGTGTTCGCCACGCCGCTGTCCTCGCCCATCACGCTCGGATCGGTCGTCAGCGGATTGCCGAAGGTGCCGAACATGGAGTGGCCGGCCTTGTGCTCGATCTCCCAGCGCGGCGTGCGCACATAACGATTGCGATAGGAGACGCGGCCGCCTTCCACATGAAACGCATGAAGCATGCCGTCGCCCGCGAACCAGTGATGGTTCGGATCGCGCGGTTCGAATTGCGGATTGGGGCCGTTGCGGTAGAACATGCCTGAAAGTGCGGCGGGGATTTCGCCCTTGATGGGCAGATCGGCGAAATCATCCTCGCTGCGAACGGGGCCGAAATTGCCGGCAAGAAAGGGGTTCAGCTTGACGGGTGCGTTCATGGCGGGGCCTCCCGGGTAGGATCATAGTTGTTTATGGAATAAATTTATATGATAAACAACTGCGCTACGCAAGGGCTCCAAGGTCGATAAATGCCGAAACCGCTGTCCAAAGCCGAAATCGAGGATTTCCGCGAGAAATTGATCGACGCGGCCACGCGCCTGTTCGCCGAACGGGGGCGCCAAGACTTTACACTGAAGGAGCTGACAACCGAACTCGGCGTCAGCCCTATGACGCCCTATCGCTATTTCAAGGACAAGGACGCGATGCTTGCCGCCGTGCGCGCGCGCGCCTTCGACCGTTTTGCGGACGCGCTCGAGGCGGCTTTTGCGAAGCCGGGGCCAGCGCCGATGCGGGCGCGCGCGGTCTATGATGCGTATGTGGATTTCGCCAAGCGCGAGCCTTCGGCCTATCGCCTCATGTTTGATGTTTCGCAGCCGGATGAGGAGAAATATCCCGATCTCGTGCGGGCGACGGCGCGCGCACGCAACACGATGACGGATTATGTGCGCGCGCTGTTGAAGGAGGGATTGATCGAGGGCGATCCCGAACTCATCGGCCATGTGTTCTGGGTGCCGCTGCATGGCACGATCATGCTGGAAATGGCGGGCAAGCTTTCGCCCGAATGCGATGCGACGACGATCCGCATGACGACATTCTCCGCACTCATCAACGCATTCCTGCCGAAGCGCAAAAAATGATCGATCTGAACGAGCTGGGCGGATCGGCGGCACTTTATCCGCAGAAGCTCGGGCCGCAGCTTGAGCGCGCGCTTGTCGTTCGCATGAGCGAGGTCGATTATCGCGCGGCAAGCTTTCTCGATGAGCGCATGTTCACGCGCCAGATGGAAGCGGCCTGGGTACCGGTCGGCGCGATGGAAGCACGGCTTTCAGATATCGACGTTAAACCGCTGCATTTCATTTTCCACATCGGACATGTGGGTTCGACATTGCTGTCGCGCCTTCTCGATGAAGGCGACGGCGTGCTTTCACTGCGCGAGCCTTTGCCGCTGCGCACGCTTGCCGAGCTTTATGATTTCGGCAAAGCACCCGATGCGTTGTTCGAGACGTTCCTGAAATTGTGGAGCCGCGGTTTTGATTCCACGCGCGCGGTCGTCCTGAAAGCGACAAGCAGCGTTGCGCGATTGGGAAACAGATTGATGGACGCGCAGCCCGATGCACGCGCCGTGTATTTAAGCGTCGCTGCGGAGCCTTATATCGCCACGCTGCTGGCCGGGCCTTATGCGGCAAGCGACTTGAACGGCTTCGGGCCGGAACGTTTGAGCAGGCTCCGAAAACTTCTGAATGATTCCACGATCGCACAACCGAAAACGCTTGGCGAATTGGCGGCGATGAGCTGGCTCACCGAAAAACTCACGCAACAAAGCGTTCTTGCCGCAAATGGCGCGCGCGTCCTGCCGGTCGATTTCGAGAAATTTCTCACGGCGACGGATGAGTCGCTGACAGAGATTCTTCAGCATTTCGGTTTCGACGCTTCGCCGGCGCGTATCGCATCGCTCATGCGAAGTCCGGCGCTCACGCGCTACTCGAAATCGCCGGATCAGGCCTATTCGCGCGAATTGCGCGCGCAAGTGCTGCAACAATCGCGCGAGCATTTTGCAGACGAAATCAAGCGCGCGTTGAAATGGATTGAAGCTTTGGTGCAAAATCACGAAGCTGTTGCGGCGATTATTTAATACTACTATCCGTCATGGCCGGGTTTAACCCGGCCATCCATCCAAAAAAGGATTAGACCAGCACGCGGCCGCGCGCTCGATGGATGGGCGGATCAGATCCGCCCATGACGGTAGAGAGTTTAGCTGGACCACATGCGCAACAAATTCTGCCGTACCGCTTCAAAGCGCACGCGACTCTGCCATTGCATGTTGAGGCCTTCTAGCGCGCCGACCTCGTTCAATTCGAAAAGCAGATTGCGCTTGGTCTGATCGGGTATGAGGCTTTCGATGAAGGTAAGCGAGACCAGCCGCACGCCCGACCGCACGGGCGCAACCTCGTGCAACGTCGTTGAGGGGTAAACAATCGCGGAGCCCGGCGAGCCTTTGAACAGACTAGGCCGCGCGCCGAGATGCACGGCAAGTTCGCCGCCCTCGTAAGTCATCGGATCGGAGATGAAAACGGTGCAGGAAAGATCGGAGCGCAACGCGCCACCGGCAATCGCCATATAGGCGGAATCGGCATGCACGCCGTATTTCATGCCCGGTTCGTAGCGCGACAGAAGCGGCGGCGCGAAACGGCGCGGAAATGCGAAATCCCGAAATTCGCGGCTGCGCATGAGCGCAGTGCCCACGATCTGCGAGGACTCCGCATAACGCGGATCGCTCAAATCTGCCTGAAGATTATGCTTGGTATCATTGGCCGGATTGGAAAGCCGCCCTTCGACGAATTTCACGTCTTGCGCGAGTGTGTTGAGCCGCGCGATCTCGTCAGGATTGAGAAGATTCTGGATTTCAAGAAACATGCGGGCACGCTAGCAAATGATCCGTGAGCCGACAAATCAAGCCGTCACAGCATGCACCATGGGCTCGCCTGCCGGTGCAATATCGTCAAGCCTGCGAAACAGAAGCGCTTCGGCCATGCGGCGCTTGACGAGACCGGGCAGCACCTTGCCGCCCGCACGAATCCATCTGCCGAATTCAAGCGCTGCGCCGTCGCGGTCGCCCGCATTCAATTTCCGCAGCAGCGTCGAACCCGCGAGACTGCCGACGCCGCAATTGAACGCGAATGAGACAAGCGCGTCGAACTCGTTCTGATCGAGCGTGATTTTCGCGAGCCGCTTCACCGCGGTTTCGTTGACGGACATGTCCTGTACAAACGCATTATCGCATTGGGCTTGCGTCCACACAGTATCAATCGTGAACGCAGGCGTCGTGCGATTGGTATGACCCCAGCCGATCGTGAGCACGTGAGCGGGACAAAGATAGGCCTTGAAGCGGCCATCGTCCGTCGCCTCGCGGCACGCCTCGAAAGATTTGATAAAAGCCGCACCAGCAGCGGATAGATGCAAACCGTCATTCATCGCCAAGAACGCAATCCTTCCTATTCATCCGCCGATGAACATAGCGCGGCCGATGCTCATGCGGATTGAGCGGAGATAATTCGTGGATAGAAACACGACAGGCCGCGCGAATTGGTATATTTTCCCGTGCCTTACGTTCCCGGCAGGTCCAAATACGAGTGACGCAAACCGTGCATTCGCGGCAAGTAAAGTTCCCGCCGTCACGCTGATATTCATCCTGACACGTCCGCTCGGCGCTACGGCGGGCGATCAACCGGCGACACGAGAGCCGTTTGAGAGTGTGCGGCCTCAGGACAAACGGGCTTTCAAGCCGTTTAACCACAATCTCCGGTAAAGGTTTGCGCATGGTTGCCAGTACTTGGGGGAAGTTCCCGACTGTCACAATTGTGTCAGGGCCGCGCGAATATTGCGTTTCCGGTCAAATACTTACAAAATCCCAATAGTCGAAATGCATATTGGTCAATATTTTCCTTTCATTAAGCTCCTGATCTTACGATAAGTTGCATTGCTGCGTCGCTGCGGCGAACGGTGTTTTTGATGGCGATAGGCCGCACTACGATTCTGATTGTCGATGACGATCCGCTGATCCGCGAGACGTTCCGCTATCCGCTTGAGCAGAAGGGTTATCGCGTGCTCGTGGCCGATGACGGCGACGAAGCGATGGCGACGATCGCCTCCAGCAATGTGGACGTCGTGCTGCTCGACATCCTCATGCCCAACAAGGAGGGGCTTGAGACGCTGCTGGAGATCAAGCGCCGTTTTCCGGGTGCGGTCGTGCATGTGATGAGCGGCGGGGGCAGCCGCAACAAAACCGATTTCCTCACCATCGCGGTCAAGTTCGGGGCGGATGGCGTGATCCGCAAGCCGTTCACGGCCCGCGATCTGTTGCGCCTTATCGAATCGGGCGGCAACACGCGCATCGCCTCAGAGGCGTAACCTCCCATGAGCGGTCATCACGAAGCCTCGCTGGCCGACGCGAGCCACACATCCGATGACCAGAAGATCACCTCCGCCGGCAAGATCCATATGCTCGATCTCGCTTCGCTCAAAGCGCGCCTCGGCGACAAATGGGAGCGCATGTCGGAGCATGTGCGGCTGTTCTTCGAAGCGGCGATCAAACGCGGGCTTGGCCCCGGCGATACCTATGTGTGCCTGGATGAGCTTTCCTATCTCGTGATGTTTCGCGATCTGTCGGCGGAGCAGGCCGAATTCCACTGTGCTGCGATTGCGGAAGAAGTGTGCAAGCGTCTGTTCGGCGAGAATGGCGCGCGCGTGGCGTTGCGCAACCTCGTGAGCCAGGTCGACCTTTCGGCTCTGCCGACGGGCACGAACAGGAATGCGGCGTTGGACCTTCTGCTCGAACGTCACGGCAAGGAAGCGATTGTCACCGCCGAACCGAACAAAAGCGCGCGTCACGCGGTCGAGGAAATCGGCGGGCGCAATTTCAGCCTTGGTTTCACGAATGAAAGCGGTATGCATCGCATCGCATCGCGCGATATCGCGTTCCTCTATCGCCCGCTATGGGATACGGCGAAACAGGTGGTGCTCACCTATATCTGCCAGCCGACCTTCAGCCAATTCCACACCGATATCGCGAAACCCAATTTCGGGTTCTGCGTCGCGGAAGAGGAAAGCGATCAGGCGGCGCTCGATACACTCGCATTCCAGGAATGCGTTACGCGCGCAACACGGCTGACCAGCGCGGGCCTGCGCGTGCTGCTCGCGATCCCCGTGCATTTCGAAACGATCGCGCGGCCGAAATTCTGGATGGGCTATCACGCGGTCTATCGCCAGATCCCGCAGGATATTTTGCGCGATCTCGGTTTCATCGTGTTCGGCATCGATCAGGGCGTCCCGAACATCCGGCTCGCCCAGGAAATTCCGAAGGTGTCGCGCGGCACGCATCACGTCATCTGCATGGCCGATCATTGCGACAATGCAGGCGCGCAATTCTCCAAGACCGGCACCTATGCCCTCGGCATGACGGTCAACGCCCGCGAACCGGAAAAACAAGCGTTCGAACGCATGAATACGCTGACGAAACAGGCCCGCGAGGCAGGAACGGAATCCTTTGTTCTTGGCGTCAATACGACAAGTCTCGTATTGCACGGAATAAATTCAGGCATCCGTTATATCGAAGGCCCCGTCGTGCGGCCTGCCGTGAGCGATCCGCGCCACGCCTATATCCACAGCGTGGAAGACCTTTATCAGGCAAGCCTGGCGAAGATGCCGCGTCATACGGCCGAAGAATCTTAAACGGATTTCATATTCGTAATATTGGCCATTATTCCCATGTGCACTGGTGTTTATTGGAACGCTCTTTGTAGTTACAGCACGAAGTGTTAGGGTGTTCGGTCCATGGGGCGGCTTTCTTGAATCCAGATATTCCAAAGGGCGGGGAACAACCGAGCCTGCAATCTTCGGCTGAGCCCGACTTTCGCACGCTGTTCGAAGCGGCCCCGGGCCTCTTCCTTATCCTCTCGCCGGATTTAACAATTGTCGCGATCAGCGATGCCTATTGCCGCGCGACGATGACCAGGCGCGAGGAAATTCTGGGCCGCGATATCTTCGAGGTTTTTCCGGACAATCCCGATGACCGCCAAGCCACGGGTGAGGTCAATCTGAAAGCTTCGCTCGCGCGCGTGCTCAAGACCAAGCGGCCCGACGCGATGGCCCATCAGAAATACGATATCCGCAAGCCTGAAGCGGAAGGCGGCGGATTTGAAGTGCG
>DATHQA010000432.1:0-3354 GCA_035483375.1 Rhizomicrobium sp.
AAGCCGTGCGCGAGGCGGGCATTCATGTGTGCTGCGGCGGCATCATCGGCATGGGCGAGGAACCGGAGGATCGCGTGGGAATGTTGCACACGCTCGCCACGCTGCCCGTCCATCCCGAAAGCGTGCCGATCAACATGCTCATGCAGGTCGAAGGCACGCCCGTGTCAAAGGGTCAGTCGCTCGATGCGCTGGAATTCGTGCGCATGATCGCGGTGGCGCGCATCACGATGCCGCGTTCGATGGTGCGCCTCTCTGCGGGCCGCGAGAATATGAGCGAGGAAACGCAAGCGCTGTGTTTCCTCGCGGGCGCGAATTCGATTTTCTACGGGCCGAAACTGCTCACGACCGCGAACCCGAATCAGGATCACGACCGGCAATTGCTCTCGCGCCTCGGCATGCGCGCGATGGCGATTTGAGCAAGAACCAGCCGCTCTGGTTCGAAACGGGTTTCCCGCATATCTGGCTGCCTTACACGCAGATGAAGACAGTTACGCCACCGTTTCCCGTGGCGCGCACACACGGCACGCGTATCGTTCTTGCGGATGGGCGCGAACTTGTGGACGGCATCGCCTCGTGGTGGACGGCGTGTCATGGTTATAATCACCCTCACATACGCGAGCGGGTGCAGCAGCAGCTTGAGACGATGCCGCATGTTATGCTCGGCGGGCTGGTGCATGAACAGGCATTGATGCTCGCTGCGCGGCTTTGCGCGCTGCTGCCGGAAAGCCTCGACCGCGTATTCTTTTCGGATTCCGGTTCCGTCGCCGTCGAAGTCGCGATAAAAATGGCAACGCAGTATTGGTTGAACCAAGGGGTACGCGGGCGCACAAAATTCCTCGCCTTCAAGGGCGGCTATCACGGCGACACATTCGCCACGATGGCCGTGTGCGATCCCGAGGAAGGCATGCACGCGCTGTTCGCGGGCGCGCTGGCGCAGCACATCATCATCGATCTGCCGCGCGATGACGAAAGCGAGGCAGCGCTTCACGCAACGCTGGAACGTCACGCGCATGAACTGGCCGGCATTCTTGTCGAGCCGCTGGTTCAGGGCGCGGGCGGCATGATCTTCCACAACGAACAGACTCTCGCGCGTTTGCGCCGCGCGGCGGACAAATATGATCTGCTTCTCATCCTTGACGAAATCTTCACGGGCTTCGGCCGCACCGGTCCGATGTTCGCGTTCGAATCCGCCAGCGCAACACCCGACATCATTACGCTCGGCAAAGGCCTCACGGGGGGCACGCTGCCGCTGGCCGCGACGGTCGCGTCCAGGAAAATATTCAACGCATTCTGGTCCGACGATCCTGCGCATGCGCTCATGCATGGGCCGACCTATATGGGCAATGCGCTTGCCTGCGCCGCGGCCAATGCCTCGCTCGACCTGTTCGAGCGCGAGCCGCGCCTGCTGCAATCCGCCGAAATCGGCAAGAAACTAACGCGCGGGCTTGGCCCCTGTCTTGGCCTGCCCGGCGTGAAGGATGTGCGGGTGCGCGGCGCCATCGGCGTGGTCGAACTCGACCGAATCGGCGACCTCAATGCGCTGAAGCGCCGATTCGTAGAAGAAGGCGTGTGGGTGCGGCCGTTCCGCAACATTATATATCTGACGCCTGCGCTCACCATCGGCGAGCCGGACCTCGACAGACTGACCGGGGCTGTGGTGAGAATCGTGCAGGACGCGCCGGGGAGCGCCAGTGGGTAGGCTCATCATCCTGTTCCTGATTGTGTTCGTCGCCTCGCTCGCGCTTTTGCCTGCGGTGTCGATGATTGGGCTGCCGCCACTGCCCGGCGACATTACGATCCAGTGGGACGAACTCCACATCTATGCGCCGTTCACAACGTCTTTCATCGTGGCCGTGGATTTCACCCTTTTATATTTCTTCCTCAAACGCTAAGAGACCGGGCAATCCCGGAGCCCGCCCATGTCCCTACGCCCGATACGCCGTGCGTTGCTATCCGTGTTCGACAAAGCGGGCTTGGTGGAGTTCGCGCACGCGCTGTCCGTCCGCGGCGTGGAACTCATTTCGACGGGCGGCACGGCGAAGAGCCTTCGCGATGCGGGATTGCCCGTGATCGATGTTTCGCAGGTGACGGGTTTCCCGGAGATCATGGATGGGCGCGTGAAGACGCTGCATCCGAAGATCCATGGCGGTTTTCTCGCTGTGCGCGACAATCCCGAACATGCGCGTGCGATGACGGAGAACGGCATCGAGGGCATCGATCTGCTTGTCTCCAATCTCTATCCGTTCGAAGCGACGGTTGCTAAGGGTGCTGGCCGCGAGGACGTCATCGAGAACATCGATATCGGCGGACCGGCAATGATCCGCGCGGCGTCGAAGAATCACGATTGGGTCACGGTCGTCGTCGATCCTGAAGACTATGCGAGCGTGCTGGACGAGATGGCGGCGCATGACGGCGCCACGACATTGGCGTTGCGACGCAAGCTCGCGCAGGTCGCTTATGCGCGTACGGCGGCTTACGACGCGGAAGTTTCCAACTGGTTTGCGCGCGAACTAGCGAAAGATGGCGATGCAGCACCGCCGCGCAGGCGCGCGCTTGCCGGAAGCCTGCGCCAGAAATTGCGCTATGGCGAAAATCCGCATCAGGATGCCGCGTTCTATGTCACGAGCGAGCATCGCTTTGGCGTCGCGACCGCCGAACAGGTGCAGGGCAAAGAGCTTTCCTACAACAACATCAACGATACCGATGCGGCCTATGAACTCGTGGCCGAATTCGATCCGGGCGCGAGTGCTGCGTGTGCGATCATCAAACACGCCAATCCGTGCGGCGTGGCTATTGGCGCGACGCTGGCGGAGGCCTATCGCAAGGCGCTTGCCTGCGATCCGGTGAGCGCCTATGGCGGCATCCTCGCGTTCAACCGCAAGCTCGACGGCACGACGGCGGAGGAAATCTCCAAACTGTTCACCGAAGTCATCATCGCGCCGGATGCGGATGACGATGCGAAACGCATTCTCTCCGCGCGGCGGAATTTGCGCCTGCTCATCGCGGGCGGCTTGCCCGATCCGGGCGCGCAGGGCTGGACGTTCCGCACCGTTGCGGGCGGGTTCCTCGTGCAGACGCGCGACAATGCGCATATCAAACGCAGCGATCTCAAGATCGTCACGAAGCGCCAGCCCAGCGAAACCGAAATCGCCGACATGCTGTTCGCGTTCACGATTGCGAAGCATGTGAAATCCAACACGATCGTTTATGCGAAAGATGGACAAACGGCCGGCATTGGCGCGGGCCAGATGAGCCGTGTCGATTCCGCGCGCATCGCCGCGATCAAGGCGCGCGAAGCGGCGCAAGCTGCCGGTTGGGCCGAACCGCTGACCGTGGGTTCAGCGGCGGCGTCCG
>DATHQA010000433.1:0-2913 GCA_035483375.1 Rhizomicrobium sp.
ATAGCCCTGCCGCTTCGTCCATTCGCCCGCGACGCGCAGATCGACGCGATCATCGATGATCGGGATATTGACCATGCCTTCGAAGCGGCGCTGCTGATAATTGCCGAGATCGACGGATGCCATGGCCTCGAACTGGTCGCTCGGTTTTGCCGTGATGAGATTGACGACACCGGCTGTCGCGTTGCGGCCGTAAAGCGTACCTTGCGGTCCGCGCAGCACTTCGGCCTGACTAAGATCGTAGAATTCCTGTTCGAAGAAATGATTGCGGATGAACGGTATGTCGTTCAGCGCTACGGCCACCGCGGGATCGGTCGTCACGGAAATCGCCTGCGTGCCGATACCGCGCAGTTGAATCGAATAGCCGGAGAAATTCGTCTTCGTGAATGTCATGTTCGGGACCTGCTTGATGAGGTCCGGTCCGCCCGCTGTTTGCGTGGCTGTCAATTGTTCCTGCGAAAGCGCGGTAATGGAGATCGGGATGTTCTGCACATCGCCGCCGATCTTCGACGACGTGACGGTGACCGTTTCAAGCGATACATTCGATGCCGCAGGCGCCGTCGCGGCTGCGCTGCGGATCGATATCGCCTCCTCGAGCGCTGTGTTGCGGCGGACTACTCCCAATGCGCCGGAGGGATCGTGACTCTCCACAAATCCGGTGCCTTCGAGAATCCGCGACAGCGCATCATCCGGTGAAAGATTGCCTTTCACCCCCCTGGTCTTGACGCCCTTGATCGCTTCGTTGGAGACGGCAAGCGTCATCCCCGATTGCGCGATATACGCGTCAAGTGCGGTTTCGAGGCTGCCGCCCGGAATATTGAAATTCGTCGCCGCCGCTCCAGTCGCAATAACACCGCAAATCGCGGCTGCGCAAAGCCCGCTTATGTATTTTGATAATATCATATTCCTTCCCCCTGATGTGCCCGACGGATTACAACCGGTCTTCAGCGCGAAATCACGATGTCCTCGCCGCGTCTTTCGATCCGCAGATCGAAGAATTTTTGCGTAAGCCGGACAAATGCTTCCACGTCATTGGTCGGCAGCGTACCGTTTAGGGTGAGACGTCCTGCAGCCTTGTCGGCGATGACGATCTTGTTGCTGTTGTAGCGATTATACTGGTTTGCGGCATCGGCAAGAGTCGTGTGATGGAAGACCAGCAGATTGCGCCGCCATTCGAGCTCGCTTGCCAAATCCGTCGCGGATTTCTTCGTCACGGACACGGCTCTCGACGTGGCAAGAAGCGTGTCGCCAGGCATCAGCAGTGATGAGTGTCCCGCAGAGCCGGTTTCGGAGAACTCGAAACGCGCCCGGCCTTCAACCAAAGCAATTTCGACACGGCCGGTGTCCAGACGAACGAGGAAAGCCGTTCCGATATCCGTCACGCGATGCCCGCCCGCCAGGACATAGAAAGGATGCGCATTATCGTGCTTGATCATGAAATACGCTTCGCCGCGATCGAGAGTCACCACCCTGTCGCGAGCGCCCATGCTCACGCGCAGAGACGTATCGGTGTTCAGTTCAACCCTCGATCCATCCGCAAGAACAATAATCTCGTGTCCGCCCACAGGCGTTGCGTAGGTTTTTTCATTCGATCTCGTCAGATAGCTTGAGCCGGCGACGCTCAGCAGAGCAAGCGCGACAAGTCCGGCTGCGGTTACAGCGAGAAACACGTTTCTGCTTTTCGGACGACGCTCTGCAACTTGATCCGGCGCAGAATGCTGCAAGACGCCTAAACGGTCGGCGCAGTCCCAAGCTGCACGCAATCTCCAAAACGCTGTCGCATGCGCCCATGACTCGGCAAGCCATGCGTCCAGCTCGGCTTGATCGGGCTCACTCCACGCGTGTTCGCGGCGCTTGATGAGCCATGCCGCTGCGCGCGCCTCGATGCCCTGCGCGTCGGACACAACCGCTCCGCTCTGGTTCATCACGCACCGCTCCGCAGATCGATGATCTCGCCAAAAAGCATATCCGCGAGCGCGCGTGCGCCGTCGGTGAGATGCCTGTCGACTGTATTTTCCGCGATGCCCATCCGAACGGCGATTTCACGAACAGATAGGCCTTCGATCTTCTTCAGCATGACCGCTTCGCGGCATCGCGGAGGCAAGCGGTTGAGCGCACCTTGGACTCTGCGCAATTGATCCCGCGCAATCGCATTGCGATCCGGGCCAGGCTGATCCACCGCCACGTTGAGCGCATCCAGATCGGCGACGGCCTCTATCGTCACGACATGATCGCGCCGAATACGGTCGGCGAGCAGATTGCGGGCAACGGCGAAAACGAATGGCTTTGCCGGCGGGTGCGGGATTTCCTTTTGAGCCGCTTCGCAAATGCGCGTGTAGACTTCCTGCCGCAAATCGGCGACTTCGCTTCCGTCGCGCCAGTGGCGGCGAAGATATTGCATCAAGGCCGCCTCCAAAGGTAACACTTCGTGAACAAACCACTTCTCCAAACGAAGAGACGCGGCCGCGTTCGAGAAACGCAGATTCGTATCGTCACGGCCGGATTCCCGTATCTCGGTCATCCCGTCACTTTGTGAGGGTTGTTGCCTGCACAGAGGTTATACGAATGAGGTCGAAAAATACCTCAATCCCGTGGCGGCATTACGCGCGCAAGATTGGTGCGCGCCAACAGAATTGTCGGAAACAATCCTTTTCCGAACCTCTCTTTGAAAGCAGGTGCCTGCATTCGCACTGGCGAAAAACTGTAATTGCGCCGTCTTAGCCAGTTGCATTCGTTTGAAAGCGTAACGGCTTTTTGGCCACTCTCTTGAGCCAAAAGTTCTACGGCGCGATGGAAGCGTTAGCCCCCAATGCCGACGCTGATTGTCGCGAACGGGCCGTAAAAATTCAGGGGCTCGCTCTTTCGCGCATCCAACCCTCCATCAACCGCGCCCAGGAAGAAATCCGCGCGGTATCC
>DATHQA010000434.1:0-6261 GCA_035483375.1 Rhizomicrobium sp.
AGGATTGACACCGTTTCCGATGTAGACTCCGTAACTTTCCAATGCGACGACAAAAGGAATGGCGCCTGCGCTCGGCGTCTGGAATGCCGTCGGCCCGTAGAGAGGTCCCGGCGCGCATCCCTGTGAGAGAAAGTTCAAATAAATACCCGATGGAATCTGCGGCCCGGCAGGGCCGTCGACCACGGAAGGCCCATTGTCGCGCGTGCAAAGCTGCTTGGTCGAACGGGCACGATCATCATCTTCATCGAAATGCTCCCAGATGAAATTCGCTGTGAGGTTTTCAACCGGATGCGCGAGGAGCGACACGCGCCCCGACCAAAGATCGCGGCCATCGATGCTGTGATCGGTCTCCTCATTGAACGCATAGCCGTCGCGTTTGGTCCATTCGCCTGCTATGCGTAGATCCAATTTGTCGCCAACGATAGGCACGTTCAGCATGCCTTCGAAGCGGCGATTGTTGTAATTTCCGACATCGACGGACGCCATCGCCTCATATTGGTCTGTCGGCTTCGCGGAAACGAGATTGACGACGCCTGCCGTCGCGTTGCGGCCGTAGAGCGTGCCTTGCGGACCGCGCAAAACTTCGACTTGAGAGACGTCGTAGAATTCCTGTTCGAAGAAATGATTGCGGATGAAGGGCACATCGTTGAACGCAACCGCCACAGCCGGATCGGTCGTCACCGAGATCGCCTGCGTGCCGATACCGCGAATCTGGATGTTATAGCCCGTGAAATTCGTCTTGGAGAAGGTCAGATTCGGCACCTGCTTCACAAGATCGGGGCCCCCCGACGTCTGCGTTTGCGTGAGTTGTTCCTGACTCATCGCCGTAATCGAGATCGGGATGTTCTGCACATCACCGCCAAGCTTGGACGATGTAACGGTCACGGTCTCGAGTGCCGCGCCAGGCTCGCTCGGCACCGTCGCAGCCGCCTCGTGAATTTGCGCCGCTTCGTCATCAGCCCGGCCGTCGCGCACAATCGCGACGACACCGGGGCCGCGGCGATGCACGATGAAACCCGTATCGCTCAGCACGGCAGAAAGCGCTGCATCCGCTGAGAAATCGCCCTTGGCGCCTTTCGTCCGGATACCGCGCACAGCCTCCGCCGAGACGATCAATTGCACGCCCGCCTGCGCGGCATAGGCATCGAGTGCGGTCTTAAGATCGCCGCCCGGAACATTGAATTGCGTCGCGCACGCAGCCGTCGCGAGCGCAACGATGCTTCCTGCAACGGAAATTGCCTGAATTGTTGAATTTCTCATGTCTGTTCCAATCCCCTCATGATTTTGTCCTTTAATCGTCTCAGCGCGAGATAATGACCTCGCCCGGATGATTGATAAGATGCAGGCCCAGCGCGTCCTGGACCGCATCGGCGAAAGCGCCGACATTGCCGGTTTGGAACGTGCCGTCGATTTTCATATGCCCTATGGATGCATCCGCAATGACAAGCTTCCTGCCGCCATAGCGGTTGAATTCGACTGCGGCATCGGCAAGCGTCGTGTTGTCGAACACGACGACGCCATGCTCCCAACCCAATTCGCTTGCGAGAGCAGCAGGGGTTTTGCGCGCGGCAGATACGTGATCGTTCTCGGCAACCACGACATCGCCAGGATTCATCTCTATGGAAACGGGTTTTGCCATGTTGTCCGTCGCATCGAATTGCACGCGGCCTTCCATGAGCGAAACGCGCAAGCGCCTACCATCGCGCCGGATAAGGAATTTCGTGCCGAGATCGACGATGCGATGATTGCCCGCCATTACGACAAACGGGTGCGTCACATCATGCTTGATCTCGAAATAAGCCTCGCCGCGATCAAGCGAAACAAGCCGCCCACGCGAATCCACATCCGCGCGCAATTGCGTATCGGTGTTGAGTTCGATCTGCGAACCGTCGTTCAGCGTGACGATTTTGTGCCCGCCCACAGGAGTCGCGTAAACTCGTTCTGTGGAACCGAGTACATAGTTCCTATTCGCGACGCCGATCACGCACAAAAGTGCAAACGCGCTCGCGATAACGGAATAAAACGGCCGGCGCCGTTTCGCGCGCGGTGCATCCGTGATCACCGCATCGGAGGAACGCAGCGCCGCGAGACGCTCCGTACGCTCCCATGCGGCATCCAATCGCCAGAACGCGATGCTGTGCGAAAGCGATTGCGCAAGCCATGTATCGAGGGCGGCTTGATCCGCGCTGTTCCAATTCGCACGATCGCGCTGTTCAAGCCAGGCCGCAGCGCGCGCCTTGACCGCCGCCGTGTCGTTCGTTTCATTCGCGGCGCTCACGGCTTTCTCCTGAAATCCGCAGGCTCGCCGTAAAGAATGTCGGCAAGTGCGGAAACGCCATTCGCAAGATGCTCCGCGACGGTTGCCTCCGTGATGCCCATGCGCAGCGCGATGGCGCGGCGCTGCATGCCTTCGATGCGGCGCAGCACGACGACTTCGCGGCAACGCGGCGGCAAACGATCGAGTGCGGATTGCAAACGTTGTAGTTCCTCGCGCGCCATCACATTGCGGTCCGGCCCCGGTTCATCCACCGCAATGCCAAGCGAATCCAGATCGAGGACCGCCTCGATCGGAATCACGTGCTCACGCCGCACACGATCGATGAGCAGATTGCGCGCAGTCGCGAACACGAACGACTTCACCGAATCCGGCCGCTGGCGCAGCGCCGCCTCGCACACGCGCACATAAACGTCCTGCAGCAGATCCTCGACATCATTCGGGTTGCGCCAATTGTGATGCAGGTATTGAGTCAGCGCAGCTTCCATGGGCAATACTTCATGTATGAACCAGGCGCGCAATTCCGCCGGCTTCACGGCGCGCGCGTCGGTCTCGCGATTGTTGTCCGGTATGTCGGCCATTCCCCCGGCAGCCTCCCGCCTTTCGAGGGTTGAAGCTTACGCCTTTGTCTATTCAGACGAAGCTCGATTGCGAGTGTAGGGATCGCGTGTTTGCGGGCGCGCGGATGGAAAACAACAAAGATGCGCGCGGGCGGGTTTTAATGTTACGAAGGCGCCGGGACGCAGGTGGCTTGATAGGTTAACAGCTTGACGCATACGGATAAAATCTTCGCGGTTGCGCCGATGATGGAGTGGACGGATCGGCATTGCCGGTTCCTCCATCGCCAATTGAGCGCGCACACGCGGCTTTATACCGAGATGGTGACGGCAGAGGCCGTGATCCGTGGCGATCGCGAGCGGCTTATCGGATTCGATGCGCGCGAGCATCCCGTGGCGCTGCAATTGGGCGGCGCGGAATCCATGCGTTTGGCGGAAGCCGCGAAGATCGGCGCGGATTTCGGTTATGACGAAATCAACCTGAATGTCGGCTGTCCTTCGGATCGCGTGCAGTCGGGAAAATTCGGCGCATGCCTCATGCGCGAGCCTTTGCTTGTGGCCGATTGCATGGCCGCGATGCGCGCGGCTTCGCGTATGCCTGTCACCGTCAAATGCCGCATCGGCGTCGATGAGCAGGAGCCGGAGATCGCGCTGCGCGCACTCATCGATGCATGTGCGCAAGCGGGCGCGAATACGTTCATCGTGCATGCGCGCAAAGCATTGCTTGCGGGGTTATCGCCGAAAGAGAACCGCGAAGTGCCGCCGCTGAATTACGATCTCGTTTATCGCGTGAAGCAGGAAAATCCGCAGCTTACGATCATCCTCAACGGTGGCATCGCGACACTCGATGAAGCAGAGCGGCATCTCATCCATGTCGATGGCGTGATGCTGGGACGCGCGGCCTATCATTCGGCTGCGATATTGGCGGATATCGATGCACGCTTTTTCGGCGATGAGCCGCGCAGCATCGATGGAGCGATTGATGCGTATATGGAATATGTCTCGCGCAATCTCGCACATAGCGTGCCGCTCAATGCGATGACGAAACATCTCTTGGGATTGTTCAACGGTCGCCCCGGCGCGCGCGCGTTCCGCCGTTACTTAAGCGAAAACGCCACACGCCCCGGCGCGAATGTCGAAACGCTGCGCGCGGCGCTGGCGCAACTCACACCGGAACGATTTGCTGCCTAGATTTTTTGGTCGTATTCGCCGACCTCAGGATGTTTCGAAAGCCGTCCATCGAGATCGGTGAACATCGCGCGCATCTGCGCTTCGGACGCCGGGCTTTCCACGACGACGACCAGCGAAGGCTTGTTTGATGACGCGCGCACAAGGCCCCACGTGCCGTCTTCCAGCGTCATGCGCACGCCGTTCACGGTGACAAGTCGCGCGATCTTCTGGCCGAGGATCGTGCCGCCGCTTGTTTGCAGATCGGTATATTCCTTCGTCAACGCCTCTACGACCGCGTATTTCCTGTCGTCGGGGCAGAATGGCGCCATGGTCGGCGAGCCCCAGGTCTTCGGCAATTCGTCTGCGAGCGCGGACAATTTCTTCGTGCCTGCGCGATCGAGCATCTCCAGCACGGCAATCGCGGCGACGATACCATCGTCATAGCCGCGTCCGATCGGGGCGTTGAAAAAATAATGCCCGCTCTTCTCGAAGCCCGCGAGCGCGCCAAGCTCATGCGTGCGCCGTTTCATATAGGAATGGCCGGTCTTCCAGTAATCGGTCGTGGCGCCATTCTCTTTCAGCACGGGATCGATCTCGTAAATGCCCGTCGATTTCACGTCAGCGACGAATTTGGCGTTCGCATGATGCGCGGAAAGATCGCGCGCAAGCAGCACGCCGATCTTGTCGGCAAAGATTTCGTGACCATGATCGTCCACCACGCCGCAGCGGTCGCCATCACCGTCGAAGCCGAGGCACAATTCCGCGCCTGCCTCGCGCACCGCATCGCCCATCGCGTGCAGCATGTGAAGATCCTCAGGATTGGGATTGTATTTCGGGAATGTGTAATCGAGTTCGGCGTCCATCGGCACGACATCGGCGCCGATGCGGCGCAACGCTTCCGGCGCGAACGCACCCGCCGTGCCATTGCCGCACGCGGCCACGACACGAATGGGCCGCGAGAGTTTGTGTCCCTTCGTCACGGCTGCGAGGTAACGCTCGCGCATATCGGCGATGCGGCGCAGGCTTCCGCCGGAACGCGCGCGGCCCTCACCGCCCAGCACGATGTGCTTGAGGCGCGTCATCTCATCCGGTCCAAAGGTGAGCGGCCGTGACGCGCCCATCTTCACGCCCGTCCAGCCATTCTCGTTATGGCTTGCCGTCACCATCGCAACCGCAGGCGCATCGAGGTCGAATTGCGCGAAATAGGCGACGGGCGAAAGCGCGAGGCCGATATCGAGCACTTCGCATCCCGCCTCCATAAGGCCGAGCGTCAGCGCCTGCTTGATCGAGAGCGAATAGGAGCGGAAATCATGGCCCGTGACGACGGTGGGGCGCACGCCGATCTCGTGCAGATAGGTGCCAAGGCCGAGGCCCAGCGCCTGAATGCCGAGCAAATTGATCTCGCGCCCGAACAGCCAGCGCGCGTCATATTCGCGAAAGCCATTGGCGGTGACGAGCGGCTCGTTTTCATATGCGGATGAATTGGGCGTGAGGTCTTGGCGGGGTTTCATCGTGGTTCGGGGTTAAATGCGGGCGTTCTCTAGCTTACGCAGATGCAAAATGGCAGGGCCATCAGCCTTTTTTCCATGATCGTTCTGTGATATATTTTTGACTACAGTTTAGGTTTGTGGAATGTCAGACGGCCTGATCAATGCCTCCGAGCGCGCCGCGGCCCAAAAACTGGCGGACGCGCTAGGCCTGCCCGCTTTCGAGCAAGGCTGGGTCTGGCTCGCGGGCGCGGGGCCAGGCGATCCGGGCCTTGTCACGGCTTTGGGCCTGTCGGCAATCGCGAGTGCGGATGTCATCCTCTACGACGCGCTTGTGAACGAGGCGCTGCTGAAACTCGCGCGGCCTGGTGCGGAGTTGATCTACGCAGGCAAGCGCGCCGGCCGGAAATCCTGCAAACAGACCGATATTTCCCGCACGCTTGTGTCGATGGCGCGGCGCGGGCTTCGTGTGCTCAGGCTCAAGGGCGGCGATCCGTTCGTGTTCGGGCGCGGCGCGGAAGAAGCGCTCACACTTGCGCGTGCGGGCGTGCCGTTCCGCATTATACCGGGCGTCACGGCGGGTATTGGAGGTCTGGCCTATGCAGGTATTCCGCTCACGCACCGCGACACCAATCATGCCGTGACATTCATCACGGGCCATGGTGCGGACGGCAAATTGCCGGCACTCGATTGGGCAGCGCTCGCGAAAGGCTCGCCGACACTTGTGCTTTACATGGCGCGCACATTCGCGGGCGAGATCGCGCAAAAGCTC